>NZ_JBFBBE010000002.1:0-162883 GCF_040682555.1 Streptomyces sp. NPDC051172 | reverse complement strand
CCGCCGGGGCCGCCCCCCGGCGGGCGCGCCCGCGCTCCCACCCCCAGCCCGGAAGAACGTCGACATGAACACCACCGCGCACTGCATCCGCCCCCTGTCCGCGTCGGAGACGGTCCCCGCGTCGGCCAAGGAGATCCTCGGCACCCGCTGCCGTACCACCATCGACCTGTTCGCCGAGTGGGCCTCGGTGCTCGGCTTCCCGACCTGGTTCGGCCACAACTGGAACGCGTTCGAGGACTGCCTGGGCACCCTGTCAGACGAGTCCGGACCCGTGACGATCGTGCTCCGCAACGCCGCCCTGCTCCTGGAGGACGAGGACCCGAGGCAGCTCGGCATCCTCCTGGACATCCTGGCCGGCAGCGACTTCGGCCTGCTGCTCCTGGACGACTCCGCCTGCGACCTGGGTCAGCTGGCCCGGCGCATGACGGCGGCAGGCTTCACCTCGCCGGCGATGCCATAAAACCGAGCACCGCCTGCGCCCTGCCCTTCGGACGGTTCCGCAAGACCGGCTCGCCCCGGCCGCCTCTGGTTACCGGCGCCCGGGAGGTCGGAAACGACCGCCCGAAGGTCATTCGGAAATCTACATCTCCCCCTGTGAGCCGGCCCGGCGAATCCGGCTGCCGGCTCACCCTGCGTGAAAGAGGGAAAAGTGAGATCCAGAACGCGAACGAAACGCCTCACAGGGGTGCTGATCACGGCTGCCTTCGCCGTCGTGGCACCATTGGCGATACCCGCATCCTCGGCGACATCCACCGCCTCCTCCGCGGAGCCCGCGCGGCAGCCGAGCCAGGCACAGCTCCAGCAACTGGACAGGGTGGCCCGATCACACAAGGCGCTCGGTGTCTTCGGGGACCCCGAGAAGGGCCATCCGATACTGATGCTTCCGGCCGGGACATCGGCTGCCGAGAAGGCGAAGGTCAAGAAGGAGCTCCCGGCCGGCCTGCAGGTCACCGTCAAGATCAGCAAGGTCACGAAGGCCGAGGTGGACACGGTCTTCAAGACGATCAAGGCGGGCAAGTGGAACAAGGACGCGCGCAAGTACGGCGTCGGCTACACCTATGACGGTGAGAAGGACAAGGTCGTCGTCAACCTTGAGGGCCCCAAGTCCGCCGCGCCCTCGCTGGAAGTCCTGAAGCCGGACGCGATCGAAGTGCAGCCCGGCCGCTTCACGCCGGAAAACACGCGCTTCAACGACTTCGCCCCGTTCTACGGCGGAGGCGCGATCAAAAAGGAGGGCTCTGGCAACACCCACGACTGCACAGCCGGTTTCGCCATCAGGCACAAGCCCGACGGTGAAAAGCGCATGGTCACTGCGGCGCATTGCTTCTATTGGAACGACAAGATCATGACCGGGGACGGGAAGTATCTCGGTAACGTGACTTCGGTCCACCAATGGCTTGACACCGAAGCCATGACGGGCACCAACTACACCGGCCGCATCTTCACCGGCGGCTACAAGGAAAGCGACAGCACCCTCTGGGTCAGCGACTACAGCAACTGGTTCTACTGGGGACGGCAGTTCTGCGTGAGCGGGGCGACGACCTACACCCACTGCGGCCATCCGGTCTCGTACTCCACCTACGGGTCCTGCTACATATGGCACGGCGCCACGTACTGCGTCGACCCGGCTGACCAGTTCCTCATGGACCGAGGCGGCAACAACGGCTGCGGGTGCGGGCAATTCACGGCGCCAGGTGACTCGGGTGCGCCCGTCTTCGAACCAGGGTACAGAGGGGACGACGCGATCATCGGGGGAATGCACCGCGGCGCCGTCTGGAACTACAACGGCCAGGATCGCATGTTGAACGTCAAGGTGAATTCGATCCTCAACAGCGCGAATGCCGAAATCGTGAAGGGCGACTCCTGAGGAGTCGAGAAGCCGTCGAGAAGCCGTCGAGAAGCCGTCGAGAAGGCATGACAGCACGGCCAGGTCCTCCTGACGTAGCGCATCAGCCTCGCCGGCTCCGTGCTTCGTGACGTGCGGCGCGGACGCCGCAGGTCCGGATGTCGCCCATCGAGGGCGGCACCCGGGCTCGCACTCGCCTCCACGAGCGACGCCGTGCCATGCCGGCCCCTCGCGCCCCGCAGCCGACGCGACCGCCCTCCCCCCACCGGCCCCCTCACCGGGCCGCGTTGACGTCTCAGACCGCCGACCACAGGCGCCACCCACCACCGGAGTTCGCGACCATGAACCACTCAGACAACCGGACCACCGCCCTGTCCGCCGCCCCCATGGACCACGGGTCCGACCGCAGCGGCCATATCGGCATCAGAATCGGCGGATGGCTGGCGTCCAGCACGCCCTACATGGCCCCCCTCGCCGCAGTCGGTGGTCTGCTGACCGTCCTCGCCTTCGCCATCAGCGGCCCTGACCTCACCGCGAAGATGTCCTCCGTCCTGAACGACGGCTCCTGGACCCAGCCCGACACCTGGGCCGCACTGCTGCTGCAGACCGGTGCCACCGCGGTGGGCATCTTCGCACTGGTCGTCGCCGGGTATGTCGCCTACGGCATGGCCGGCCTGCCGGCACTGGCTCCCGGACTCCTCGGCGGCATGGCGGCCATGGACTACCGATGCGGCTTCCTCGGCGGACTGATCGCCGGCCTGATCGCCGGTTCCGTCACCGTGCTGCTCCAGCGGATCACCGTTCCGCCGCGGCTGGGCGCCATGACCACCATGGTGATCGGCCCGCTGGTGTCCACGGTGGTCACCACGGCCGTGGTCTACGTATTCGTCGGACCGCGGATCACCTCGCTGTCGGATTGGCTGAGCCATGAACTGCCCCCTCTGACCTGGGGAAGCAGCATCGTGTGCGGTCTGGTTCTGGGCCTGATGGTCTCCTCCGACATCGGCGGAACGATCAGCAAGGCCGCCATCGGCTTCGCCGCCACGGGCCTGGAGACCGCGCCGAACAGCCTCAACTTCACGATCATGGCCACGGTGGTGGCGGCCGGCATGGTTCCGCCCCTGGCCCTGTCCCTGGCCACTGTGGTCCGCGGCTCGCTGTTCACTCCCGCCGAGCGAACCTATGGAAAGACCGCCTGGCTGTTCGGCGCGGCCTTCGTCCCCGAGGGCGCCATCCCCTTCGCGGTGGCCGACCCCCTGCGGGTGATTCCGGCCTCGACGGCGGGCGGCGCCGTCGCCGGTGCCGTGACCATGACGTTCGGCAGTTCCCTGACCGTCCCGTACGGCGGTGTCTTCGCCGCCGGACACCTCGGCAATCCCTTGGTCTTCGTGGCCGCCGTCGCCTTCGGCGTCTTCGTGACCACTGGCCTCGTGCTCGTCCTCAAGAGCCTGCGCCGCACGGCACCGGACGCGAGCACCGCCCGCGTCGCCACCGGCGCCCGCAAGAGGGCCGTAGCGGCCGGCCGAGCCTGACCGCGGCGCCCGCCTTGCGGGTGAACGCGCCACATCAGCAGCCTGAGCATGAAAGACGCCGGCCCTGGGGGAGCGATCTGGAGGTAGCGGGCGCCGCGTTCCTCGGCGAGGCGGGAGCCGTCGAAGCGCAGCCAGCCGCCGTTGTGGAACGGTCCGTTGAGATCTGTGACCTTCTCCGCTTCGTCCAAGGCGCGCTCGCAGGCGGACAGGTTCCCGAGTCCGGCATACGCCTCGGCCTGGACGGAGGCGACCCAGTGGCGGGTGGACAGGGAGCTGTCTTCTCGCCGCGCCACACTCTCAGACGCCGCGAGTGCGGTGGCGGCGTCGGCGTAGCGCCGTTCGTACAGGTCGACGTAGGCGTGTCGGACCAGGGCGCATGCCCAGAGGTCGTAGGACTTGGCTTCCTTGCCGGCGGAGGCGGCGAGTGTGTAGGACGCGGCTGCGTCGGTGTGGGTGGGCATGGTCCCCGCCTTGCGTGCTTCAGAGCGGCAGTCAGGGCGTGATTGCAAGCGTTCGTAGGGCTGCCGCCGAAGCGACCGGGCCCTGCCGCTCCAGCCTGGCGATCACGTCGTCCACTGTGCCTGGCGGCTTTCGCCAACTGTCCGCGATCCTCTGTACCGTGCCGTAGACGACCTGCGGGGCCAGATCGATCTATGCCTCCAGGAAGGCGTCAGGATGCACAGCTTCGACGTCCCAGGGGGCCAGGGCTTCGGGAGGGAAGTCCTTCAGGTTGAAGGTGACGACGACCTGTGCTTTGGCCCGGATCGCCGCGGCCAGGTCATGCCGGTCGTCCGGGTCTGGCAACTCCACGGCATCGATCAGTGGTTCGTGTCCCTTGACCAGGCAGTCCCGGATTGCAGCGTTCATCAAGGCGCGGACACGGTCGAGCTTCTCGGGTGGGATGTCCGGGTGGTTCTTGAGGATGTTACGGAATGTCTCGTCGAGGATCTGATCGGTCCACTTGGCTTGGACGAGGCCACCCTGTACTGCAGGAGTGACGACGCGGTGATCCGCCGATGTGTGCCGACGGTTCGGTATTCGATTTCTCCGGCATCGAGCAGCCCGATCAGGAAGGGCCGCGACACGTTGAGCATGTCTGCTGCCTGCTGTGTGGTGAGCTCGGCGTCGGACGGGACGACCGAGACAGCGCGGCCGGCTCCCAGGTGGGCCAGCATGGTGGCGAGCAGTTCAACGGCCTCGCGGGGGAGGGCTAGGGGCTCTCGCTCTCCGTCCTCGACCGTCACGGTGATCACCGCGAGGTCCTGGTGTGCCGCCAGGTAACTGCCGACCTGTGTGAGCGCGTGCGCTGCGGCCGCGGCCTTCTCAGGTGGCAGCTTCACGGGTCGGATGTCTGTCTTGGTCATGGTGCGCCCCTGTCGGTGCGGGAAGCAGGCGGCGATTCTGCCTCTACCCATTATTCGAAACAAGCGAAGCAAACGCAACAAGTGAAACAAGATGATGGTTCGGGAGGTTGTCGAGCCTGCGGTACTCCGAACATCCGGCCCTCTTCGTCAAGGGAACGGCAAGGTGATGGCTTCGGTCGCGCGACTTACCAGGGGTCCGTGCGCCAAGAGGCGGACCGGGCCGCGCAGTTGAGGAGGGAGCGCTGGTGGTGACCAATGCACCGAGGGGGACCCCGTGCCCTCCGTGTGCCCAATCTCGGGGCGTGTCGGGGGCATGAGGGCCGACGAGATGGTCTGGCCAGCAAATAAGCCCCAGGTCGCTGACCTGGGGCTTCAAGAAGAGCGGGTGACGAGAATCGAACTCGCGCTCTCAGCTTGGGAAGCGACGGCGCTTGGATGGCGGCATGGTTTCTGACCTGCGAGTATGCCGCCCGGGGTGCAGTTTCGAGGGCTGGTTTCGCACCGCTGTTTACCGTGGTTGTCCGGTCTTATGGGCACGCTATGGGCACGCCTCCGCGTGGGGACGCCACGGGGGCGAGACTGCTCCACTGTGGTTCTGCACCTGTGGATGCGGGATGTTCCCGACACATCGGCTTGCAGAAGCACACCCTTCCACGGGCACTTGACGGCCGGTGACGTCCACCTGCAACACGGTCAACAAGTGGGCCGCCTGCATCTCCGAACCCTCGTGCCGGGCATCCTGCGCAAGGCGTACGGCAAGCGCATACCCGCGGCTGTCCTGCGGTACGTGAACTCGGCTCAGGCCGCCCACCCGCGTATCGCCGGAGTCTGGAGCAACTCCGCGAGATGGGCGTCCTGATCATGTCGTACGAGCCGCACAGGCCAAAGGCCGGCGGTGGGGCCGACCGCTTGCTGCGGCCCGAGTTGCTGCCTGTAAACGTAATGATCGCCGCGCGCCTTCTCGGATGCAGGAAGGCACGGCGCCCCCGCGGTCTCCCCGAGCCACATTCACCGTGGCTCACGTGCTGTTCGAACTCGCGGTGCGTGAGCAGGGCGAGCCGTCGGCCTTTCGGCCGTCTGCCGCCGATGGTGCCGGTGCGCACCTGCCTCACAGCCGCCGCTCATGACATGGCGCTCGGTTCTGCCGCGTCAGCCGCCTTCGGGCTGCCTTACGGCACGGCACGGCTCGGGTACGGCTCGCTGTTCACCCGTGACGCCGAGCGCGGCTGCGGACAGGTGCACCGGGCTCCCGGCTGCGACGGCCTGCCAGTGGACGCTCAACTGACGGACTACGCCGCTGGTTTCTCCGCACTGCGGTCCATCCGGTGGGGCTTTGAACCATTTTCGCGGGCCTAGAAGCGATATGGAGCGATCTGCTGGGTAATCTCGCGCTGCCACTGGCCCAATCGCCTCCAGCAGACTCAGGAGAAGCGCCATCACTGAGCAGAAGCCCGGAGAGTCTGGGACCCCTCCGGGAGACCAGCCCCAAGAGGCCGACCAGTTGAGGAACATGCTGCGTCGGCCCGAGTACCGGCGGGCGTTGGTGTTCTGCGCCTTGATCGGGGTCCCGGTGTCCTTGGGCGCGTTCTGGTTCCTCGTCCTGCTCCATGAGCTGGAGAACCTGATCTGGGCGGACTGGCCGCACGATCTCGGGTGGACGGATCCACCGTGGTGGTGGCCCGTTCCCTTGGGTCTGCTGTCAGGCGTGGTCGTCGCCCTCGTCGTCCTGCGGTTTCCGGGCCGAGGAGGACACATTCCGGCGGCGGGCCTGCATTCCGGAGAGGCGTCGAGAGCCACTGTTCCCGGTGTCGTCCTCGCCGCGTTGGCCAGCCTGCCGCTGGGCGCCGTTCTCGGGCCCGAGGCCCCGCTGATCGCCCTCGGCGGTGGTCTGGCGCTGGCTTTCCGGGATCTGGTACGTGCTCCGGCGACCGAGGCGAGCACTGTGCTGCTCGGTGCCGCCGGTGCCGCGGCAGCCATCGCCGCGATCTTCGGCAGCCCGCTCGTGGCGGCCGTGATGCTCATGGAAGTGGCCGGAGTCGGCGGACCGCAGCTGTTCGCGGTGATGCTTCCCGCCCTGCTGTCCAGCGGAATCGGCGCCATCGTCTTCACGGGCTTCGGCCACTGGACCGGACTGAAGACCGGGAGCCTCAACATCGGGCTGCCCACTCCGCCCCTCCTCGACACCGGGGACGTGGTGTGGTCGGCGCTGATGGCGCTTGTCATCGGGGCGGCCGTCCACTAACGAGCGTTCAATCCCTGTCGAGGGTGGGGCTCGAAGGTCCCTTCTCTGTGCCGCGTTCTACCCGGTACGGGGCGTGGGTGGGGGCGTGCCCGTATAGGCCGGTGCGGACGGCAGGCCGGTCTCGGTGGGCACTCCGTCCGGCAGCAGCGGTTCGGACTGCTGTGAGGCGGCCTCGCCGGGCGTGCCGTCGGGGTCCCCTGGGTCATTGGACGCACGGCAAAGGAGCCCGGCAGTCAGGAGGGCCGCGGCGACTGCGTGGAAGACACGGCCCACCCTGCGGCGTCTGGCGGGGCCGTCCATGTCCCGCCATGCCGGGCGGGTCCACACCTCCTCCGGCTCCCAGACCTCACCCACCGCGTCCAGCGAACCCGGACCGGTCTCGCTGAACACGCCTCTTCGGATCTGCCGCCGCTTGCCCTGCGGGTGCGCCGGATCGGGGCGAACTTCAGCCGCCCGCTCCTGCGCGGAGAGTTCCCTGGGTGTGGAGGCTCGGATGGCCTGCTCGGTGTCGTCGAGGAACTTGCGCCATATGGCGTCCGGGACGGGCGGAACGCCGCCCCCGTACCCCGGCGTTCCGCCCTGCTCCGGATCGTCAACGACCATGGCGTCTCATCGCCTCGCCTCTCCTCGACCGGGCCTCTGCTGTGGATCGCAGCGGACCGTGCGGATCGGCGGAAAAGGCGCGGAATGCGCCCATGGCCGAGAACCAGGTGCTGGGAGACCTGCCGGCGGCCGGCATGTCGCTCCTACTCCCGACGGCATGCCGATCACCCCTGGGCGCTGGGCGACACCGACCGCCGACTCGGCCCCCGGGTGCAAATTTTGCATCATGCAAAATCTGATCGCCAGGGCCTTGGGGCGCTCTTGGTCTGGAGTTGAACCCGCGCAGCGCCGGAGCTTCACGGCAGCCGGGTTCCCGGGCCGGCCTCCAGGCGTACGAAGGGGATTGCCCGGCCGGCCTCCCGGAATCCGGCGTCGGTGCCGTCCGACCGCAGGCCCATGAATGCGCACAGACGGCGTGCGGTCCGCGGGTACCGCCGGGCGTAGCGGGCCATGATCTCGGCACCCTCGTCCGGCGTGAGGAAGCGGGCTGTGACGGCGTGACGGCGGGCGCCCACCTCGATCAGGGTCTTCGGCTCCGCGCGCAGATTGCGATACCAGGCCGCCTTCGGGCCGAAGCCGGACGCGACGGTCCAACTGCCCTTGTCCGGTGCGTACTCCACCACCTCCAGGACCACACAGCGGTCGAGTCCAGTGACGCGGCCCGTGTGATGCAGCAGGAGCAGCCGGCCGCCGAAGACCCATCCCAGCCCGCAGCGGAAGAGGAGTATGGGCGTGCGGGCGAGGAACCGCCGCCATCCGGCGGGGAGTCGGGGCCGGTCCGGTGGGATCTGTCTGTGGGGCATCTTCGCCTTCCGACGTCGGACATGTCGGCTCTCGGCCTCTATTGGGCAAAGGGCTGGGTCGAGAGCCCTTCCTCACAGGAACCTTTGCATAGTCTAAATGCGGGGAGGGGTGTCTGTGCCAAAAGCGATCAGACGGCTCTCATGCGCTGGAACTTCCCTGGAGGACGCATGGCCGAGCCGAAGCCGACGCGGGGTTCTGCGGTGCTGTCCTGGATGCCTGTGGCGGCGATGGCCGTGGTGGCCGGGGGCGGATGTCGTCGCCGGGCCGGGGGTGGGGTTCTTGCCGCTGGTCTCGCTCGGGCCGGCCTTCTCCGGGCTGGTCGGCGGATGGCGGCGGACGGCGCTGACCGGTGTGCTGGCGCTGCTCGTGTGCGTGGCCCTCGGGCTGTACGACGGACTGTTCGAGGAGCGGCGGGGCTTCGCGGCGATGGCGTCGGTGGCCGGGGTCACCGGCGTGGGCATCGCGGCCGCGGTGACACGCTCGCGCCGGGAGGCGGAGCTGGCCAGTGTCCGGTCGATCGCGGAGGTGGCACAGCGGGTGCTGCTGCGCCCCGTGCCACGCACGGCGGGCCCGCTGCAGGCGGCGGTGTCGTACACGTCGGCCGTCGCCAAGGCGCGCATCGGCGGTGATCTGTACGAGGTGGTGGCCTCGCCGCACGGGATCCGGGTGATCGTGGGCGATGTGCAGGGCAAGGGGCTGGCCGCGGTGGAGACGGCCGCCGTGGTGCTCGGCGCTTTCCGGGAGGCGGCCCACGACGAACCCGACCTGGTCGGTCTGGGGGAGCGGCTGGAGCGCAGCGTGGCCCGGGAGCTGGAAGGGGAGAAGTTCGTCACCGCCATCCTCGCTGAGATCGGATCGGATCACGGGGTCGTCTTCCTCAACTACGGTCATCCGGCGCCGATGGTCGTACGCCGGGACGGAGGCGTCGCCTTCCCGCAGCCGCCCGGCTATGCCCTTCCCCTGGGCCTGGGCGTTCACGGAGCCGAGGGCCCGACGCCCTATCGAGTGGACTTCGCCCCCGGCGAGCAACTGCTGCTGTACACCGACGGTGTCACCGAGGCCCGGGACCCTCACGGATCCTTCTACCCCCTCGGCGACCGGGCGGACCTGCTCAAGGAGCCCGACGCCGACCGCGCCCTCAAGGCTCTGCGGGAGGACCTGGTGAGGCACGCGGCCGGGCCGTTGCACGACGACGCCGCGATGTTGTTGCTCCGGTACCACGGTCATGGAGGATGAAAATCTGTTCCCATCGGGTGAGTGGGCAGCGGCTTCGGCGCGATAGAAAGGAGCTATGCCGGAGCACGAGAACCCTGCGGGGACCCTGGACGACGTCGACGCCGTCACGCGGGCGGTGCTGACCGCCTCGCGCCTGCTGGTGGCGGTCTCCGCCCGTTCGCTCGGCGAGGTCGAGGAGCGGGTGACGCTGCCCCAGTTCCGGATGCTGGTTGTGCTGGCCACCCGGGGTGCCACCAAGCTGGTGAGCCTCGCCGAGCTGCTCCAGGTGGCGCCGTCGACGGCGATGCGGATGGTGGACCGGCTCATCGCGGCCGGGCTCGCCGACCGGCAGACCAACCCGGACAACCGCCGCGAGACCCTGCTGCAGCTCACCGCCGAGGGCCGGCGCACCGTCGAGGACGTCACCGCCCGGCGCCGCGCCGAGATCGCCGCGATCGTCGCCAAGCTCGGACCCACCCAGCGACTGGCCCTGATCGAGGCCCTCAACGCCTTCAACAAGGCGGGAGCGGAGCCCCCGGCGGCCCCCGCCGCCGACCACCCCGAGCCGCACCCTCTCGGCTGGATCGTGGACGAGGCGATGGCGCACGACATGTGACCCTCGCCGGGCCGGTGCTTCCGGTCGGCGGCGCCGGATTCCGGTCTCTCCGTACGATCTGGACGGGAGTTGTGCTGCTCCGGCGACGCAATCAAGTGCGGCCCCGCGCAGGCGGGTGACATGATTGCCGTATGCATGACACTGCCTGTAACACGGCTGGCGCCACCCGCTCCGGGCTGGTCCTGGGGCTGGCGGTTGGGGCCGCGTTCGTCGTTGGCCTCGTCCTCGCTCCCACGGGGGTCGCACTGTCGTAGAGGGGATCCCTTTCCGCGAGGGTGTCCACGCGGGCGACGATCCGCCCGACGGGTCTCGGGCGCCGCTGAAGATCCATCGTCTGCCGTTTTAATGACCATTGATCCGGGACGCTTTGAGTCTTGCACGCTGCTGCAGCGCGGCTTCGCGGACCGGGAGGTCATCCCGCGGTCGGGGACGCCGTGGGGGCGGGGCTGGTGGTGGGGCCCGTGGGTACTCCGTCACCCGACACCCCAGGCGGGACCGTGAGAGCGATGACGGGTGTGCCCGGCTGCGGTACCGGTGGTGTGACCTGGCTGGAGGGGAGCTTCGGCGGGGTCGTCTCCTGGAAGTTGACCTGGTCGAAGTTGACCAGCCCGGTGTTCTCCATCTGCGTGATGTGGTCCAGGACCACGTCGTTGGCCTGGTCGGCCAGCTGGCGCACGAGGGTGTTCTCGGTGGTGGAGCGGATCTTGGCGATGGTGTTGAAGATCGAGCCATGCGTCATGCGCAGGATGTTGGCGAAGTCGGTGTCGAACTGCTTGCCCCTGTCGGACTTGAACGTGTCCAGGAAGCCCTGCTGCTGCGGGGTGGGCTGGTTGGGGATGGTGACGTTCAGCTCGGGGGCGATCTTGCGGCAGCTGGCGTCGAGTGCGGCGTGCCCGATGACCAGGTGGCGGCCGGCTTCGCGCACGGCCGCGGTCGTCCCCTTCTGCATGGCCAGCTGCCCGGACGGCTGCTCCCACAGTCCGGCGGAGCGTACGAAGACGACGAAGTTGCGGTCGGCCTCGGTGAGCGGTCCCCACTGGGTGCTCGCGATGACGCGGGACTGGTTGCTGGACGTGTTCTGGACTCCGAGCATGCTCGGATAGGCCAGGGCGGCGAGGGTCACGATCAGCGCCCCGCCGACGAAGACGGATCCGACCGTGTTGCGCGATATGGGCATGGTGCCTCCGGGTGCGGACAGTGGTCGTCAGCGCATACGCGGGCGGCACAGAAAGAGAATCTTTGCTCTGAGTAAAGATTGCATGATGCCATGAAGATGCCACGAAGGAGCCTCGCGCGCTCATAGCGGTCAGTCCTGGCGGACGTGCAGCCACACCGCCTTCGAGGGGGTGCCTGCGCCGTCCGTGGCGACGACCGTGTACCAGCCCGGCGGCACGAGCGACGGGTCGCCGGGGATCCGGACGGCGAGTGAACCGTCCGTGTGGCGGACCACCTTCAGGGCCACGGAGCGCTGGTCGAAGTCCGTGACGTGGGTGGCGGATCCGGGCCGCATGAGCCGGACCCGTGTGATGCGGGCGGCGTCGGGGGTGCGGAGCGTGACCTCGTCGCCGAGCGGGACATCGGTGGTGCCGTCGTGCTGGAGGCGGGGCCGGGCGCCGTGGAAGAGGTACGGGGGCGAGTAGACCTCGACGCGCTGTTCGAAGTGGCCGGGGCGGGTGTCGGCCTCGTCGGAGAAGAGCGGGTCGGAGCCGAAGACGGCGACGCGGCCGTCGGGCAGGAGCAGGGCCTCGGTGTGGTAGTTGCGGCCGACGGTGGGGTCGGCGGCCGGGACGAAGGCGCCTGCGGCGGGGTCGTAGAACTGGGCCTTGAGGATGTCGCTTGCGCCCTTGCCGCGGTAGCCCGAGCTGCCGCCGGTGGTGAAGACCGTGTCGTCCGGCATGATCACGCTGTTCAGGTAGCGGGTGTTCTCCGGCAGGTGCGGGCCGGGCCGGAAGGCGGGGTGTGCGGCCTTGAGGTCGACGATCGCCGTGCGGGAGGTGGCGGCGCGTGACTCGCCGACCCCTCCGCCGCCGAGCACCATCACCTTCTTGTCCTGCGCGGGCGGCAGCAGCACGGAGGAGGAGGTCTCCATGATGTCCGGGTCGGTGAGCCCGGGGACCGGGGTGAAGCGGTTGGTCTTCAGGTCCCACAGTCCGGGGGTGCGGCCCTTGTCGGAGGGCCCGTAGCCGGCGTTGGAGCCGGTGTAGAAGATCTTCCCCGGGGCGGTGAGGAAGAAGGACGGGTAGGTGGGGAAGTAGCGGGTGGGGGCCTTCGACCAGGTCTTGGTCGCCGGGTCGTAGATCTCGTTCTTGCCGGGAACGACCTGCCCGATGTCGTCGAGGCCCGAGACGGCCAGCACGCGGCCGTCGGGCAGAGTCGTCATGGTCGGGTACCAGCGGGCCTCGCTCATCGAGCCGACCTTGGTGTACTTCTCGGTGACCGGGTCGAACTCGTAGGCGTTCTTGATGCCCTGGAAGTCCTTCTTGTCCAAGCCGAGTTTGTCGGCGACGCCGTAGAACGTGTCGGTGTCCTTGCCCTGCAGACCCCGGATCTCGTACTGCTCGGTCGTGTTGGTGATCCCGAGCGGTCCTTTCTCGATGGCCTCGACGAAGACGCGGGCCTCGCTCGCGATGACCTTCGCGTTGCCTTCCTGGCTGATGACCTTCGCGTTGCCTCCCCGGCTGATGGGTGCCTTCTTCGCGGCGGGCACGGTTACGGCGAACTGGGAGCGGTACTCGACCCCGGAGGGGGAGCGGAAGACGGTGCCCTTCGGGAAGGTGCGGGCGTGGTCGGGGTCTTTGCTCATGACCAGCATGGCGCCGCCGGCTCGCGTCACGTCGCCTTCGAGGACCTCGTAGCGGGCGGTGCCGCCGGCGATGAGGATCTTGCCGTCGGGCAGTTGCGTGTGGCCGCTGCAGAACAGGTCCGCAGGCGTGTCGATCTTCTTGAAGGTGTCGGCGGCCGGGTCCCACAGCGTGCTCTTGAAGACACCGCCGTTGAAGTGCTTGACGTTGTTGCCGCTCCCGGCGATCAGCAGGACCTTGCCGGTGTGCAGCAGGATCGCGTGG
Organism: Streptomyces sp. NPDC051172; assembly: GCF_040682555.1. Classification (NCBI taxonomy): domain Bacteria; kingdom Bacillati; phylum Actinomycetota; class Actinomycetes; order Kitasatosporales; family Streptomycetaceae; genus Streptomyces; species Streptomyces sp. NPDC051172. Next base: position 149,596 of record NZ_JBFBBE010000002.1, on the reverse strand, counting down.
ATGGAGTTGAGCCGGTACCTCTCCGGCAGCGCGGCGAGCGCCCAGTGGCCGTACTTCGCCTTGTACTCGGGCCGGCTGATCTCGTACCGGTGATAGGCGTGCTGCGCGAAACCCGTCACCGCCGGGGCGTTGACGGCGGCGAGGACGACGACGGCTGCCGTGCCGAGCAGGTTCTTGCGGTTGGTGAGTCGGGCGAGTCGCTTGGCCATCGGGGGCGCCTCCGCGGCGGGCAGGTCGGGCGTGGGTGTATCGACGACTACCCCGCGTGACCCGTGAGCCCGGATCAGTCCGGGACACCCCACTCGTTTGCATGCTGCAAAATGCCCGATGTGAGCAATGCGGCGGCCGTCAGGGCGCCGGGTGCACCGCGCGCAGTGCGCTCTGGTGGCTGAGCCAGCCGACCGGCTTGCCCTGGTCCGCGTCGAGGACGGGCACCCCGGTCCCGGCGGCCGACAGCAGGGCGTGCAGGGCCTGGGCGAGGGGCTCGTCCGCGGTGACCGGCGCGGGCGGCTCGGCGAGCTGGCCGACCAGCGCCGGTGTGCTCCCCGGCTGTTCCGCGAGGGCTTCGGCCACCGCCTGCGCGGTGACGACGCCGACGTAGCTCCCGGTGTCGTCGATCACCGGGAGCGCGCCGTGGCCGGACAGGCTCAGCAGGTCGGCCGAGTCTGCCAGTGTCGTGGACGCCGGCAGCGGGGACGGCAGCGGCTCCATGACCGCGCCGACGTGCTGGGTGCCGATGACGGCGCCGGGGACGGGGCCGTCGAGGTCGATGCCGCGGCGGCGCAGCTTGAGGGTGTAGATGGTGTCGCGCGAGATCAGCCGGCTCACGGCGGTGGCCAGCACGATCGCCAGCATCAACGGCAGGATGATTGAGTACTCACCGGTGAGCTCGAAGAGGATGACCACGGCGGTGATCGGCGCCCGCGCGGCGCCGGCGAAGACGGCGCCCATCCCGACCAGCGCGTACGCGCCCACCGCACCCGCCGAATGGGGCAGCAGGTGGTGGACGCCGATGCCGTACGCCGAGCCCAGCATCGCCCCGATGAACAGGCTCGGCGCGAAGACCCCGCCCGAGCCGCCGATGCCGATGGTCAGGCTGGTGGCCAGCATCTTGCCCACCAGCAGCAGAAGCAGGAAACCGACCGCGTAGCCGCCCTCGGTCGCCTTCTCCAACACCGGGTAGCCGACGCCGTACATCTGCGGCAGGGCCAGCAGCACGAGGCCGAGGGCCAGCCCGCCGACTGCCGGGCGCAGCCATTCCGGGCCGCGCCACACCCAGTCGCAGGCGTCCTCGACCAGGTACAGGAACCGGGAGAAACCCACGCCCACGGCCGCGGCGACGATGCCGAGCACGGCGAACAGGCCGTACTGGGCGAGATGGCCGACATGGAAGTCGGGCAGGTTCAGGAAGGCGTGGTCGCCGAAGGCGGCGCGGCCGATGACGCTCGCGGTGACGCTGGCGAGCACGGCGGCGCCGAAGGCTTCCGCGCTGAAGGTGGCCAGGATCAGCTCCATGGCGAAGAAGACGCCGGCCAGGGGCGCGTTGAAGGTGGCGGCGATGCCGCCCGCCGCACCGCAGGCGACCAGCAGCTTCATCCGGCCCTCGGCTGCTTTGGTGAGGCGGCCGAGGGTGGAGCCGAGCGCCGAGCCGATCTGCACGATGGGGCCCTCGCGGCCCACGGAGCCGCCCGAGCCGATGCACAGGGCGGAGGCGAGCGTCTTGACCACGGCGACCTTGGGGCTGATCCGTCCGCCGCGCTGGGCGACCGCGAGCATCACCTCGGGCACGCCGTGGCCGCGGGCCTCCTTGGCGAAGCGGTTCACCAGCGGCCCGTAGAGCAGGCCGCCGATCACGGGGGTGAGGAGCACGAAGTAGGGGCCGAGCCAGGGTATGTGCGGATTGTCCGCACCGGGCGAGGCGGCGTAGTCGGCGTGGCCGGACAGCAGGTGCGTGAAGGTCTTGATGCACCAGCGGAAGACGACCGAACCGGCCCCGGCCCCGGCGCCGACCACGACGGCCAGGGCCATCAGGCCCCAGGGGGCGGTGCGCAGGCCCGCGAGCCTTGGCGCGGGCGTGAAGCCCCTCGTTGTGGTGCTGGACACGTCCTTGCCGTCCCTTGCTGTCGGTATCGCGCTCATCGCCTCCCCTTCCTCACATTTGCATTATGCAAAACTAGTCAAGGGTAGTACGTGACACGGCACCTTGTCCGCCCGTGGGGACCGAACGGCCCCTTGGCGTGCGGGTGTGCTCACGGGAACGTGGCCGGACGTGGCAACTGCGGAGGTGAACAGTGAGTGATCAGGTCTCCTCGCCGCTGATCGTGGTGGGAGTCGACGGCTCCGAGGCCAGCCGGGCGGCGCTGCGCTGGGCGGCCCGCCAAGCCGGACTCACCGGTGCGGAACTGCGCCCCGTGCAGGCGTGGCGGCTGCCTCCCACGTACGGCATGCCGACGGACTACTCCGACGTCGACTTCGAGAAACAGGCCCGCGAGAACCTACGGCGCACGCTCGACGAAACCCTGGGCGAGCACCCGGGAGTACCCGTCGCGCCCCAGGTCGTCGAAGGCCATCCGGCAGCGGTGCTGACCGAGGCGGCCAGGAACGCCGACCTGCTGGTGGTCGGCAGCCACGGGCACGGGGCCTTCGCCGGGATGCTTCTCGGCTCGGTCAGCCACCACTGCGTGCACCATGCGACCTGCCCGGTCACCGTCGTCCGTGCCGGTACGACCTGACCCTCGCGCGGGCGTCAGTCCGCCTCGGCGCGCGCCTCGACGTCCTCGATGCCGGTCGGACGGCCGGCTCGCGTCCACCGGATGTACAGGCCGCCCGCGATGAGCAGCGTCGCGGCGAGTGACAGGACCGGCCAGCCGCGCAGCAGGTTCACCAGGAGGGTGAACGCGACCGCCATCGCGGCCAGGCCGTTCATCCAGGCCAGGGCCGGCTTCCGCTCCCGGTGCGCGAAACGGGCCATGGCGATGAGGCCGATCAGGAAGCTGACGAAGACGGCGACGGCGTAGAACAGGACCAGTTCCTGCTCCTGGCCGGCGGCCGCGACGATGATCAGCGCCGCGGCGGCCAGATAGACGACCACCGACCAGTACGGGGTGTGGTGGTGGTTCGTCCGGCCGAGCACCGGCGGCAGCACACCGGGCCGCTCGGCCGTGCCCGACAGGGCCTTGAGCAGGCCGGGGCCGGCCTGGAAGGAGGAGCTGGCGGCGGCGAGCAGCAGCAGCGAGCTGGTCAGCTGGAACGCGCCGTACAGCCAGCCGGGTCCCGCGGCCGCGTGCGCGATGTCGGCGATCTGGGTGGAGTCGGCGCCGGGGATGCCGATGCGCAGCCGTACGGCGAGTGCGGTCAGCGCCAGGGTCAGGCCGCCGACGATGACCAGCAGCAGCGCGAGGGTGCCGCGGCCGAAGCGGCGGCGGTGGGTGTCGTCGAGCTGGCCGAGCTGGGCGATCGCGGTGGACGGCGCCTCGATGCCGGTGGCCAGCGCCATGGCGACCGGGAAGGCCAGGACCACCGCCAGCACGGCGGAACGGCCGGGGTCGGTCGTGGCGGCGGCGTGCCCGGCCGTGTGCGGCGAGGTGAAGCCCAGGACGAGGACCACCACGGAGATGATCACGAAGGCCACGGTCATGAAGGCGAACAGCAGCCGTCCTCCGTGACCGAACCAGGTCAGCCCGGCCACCACCACGAGCAGCAGCAGCGCCAGCGGGATGCGCCATGCGGCCAGCGCCGGGAACAGGGCGATCACCGCGCTGGCCGCGGCGGCGATCGAGATGCCGATGGTCAGCACGAAGTCGACGACCAGTGCGCCGATGGGCAGGAACGTCCAGCGTGCGCCGAAGGCCCGTCCAGCCGCGGCCGCCGCGCCACCGCCCTTGGGGAAGCGCCGCACCAGCTGCCAGTAGTTGGCGGTGACCACCACGACGAGCCCGATGACCAGGCTCATCGTCGGCAGCAGCAGGGCCAGGTCGCCGTGCAGGGCGCGCAGTGCGGCCTCGATCGCGTACGCCACCGAGGACACCGGGTCGGCGATCACCGCGAAGGCGAATGCGAAGAAGAGCACGGAACGGCGGGGGCCGCGGCCATGTGCGGTGGGGAACGGGGCGGTTGCGACGGACGCAGCCGACTTCGACGAGGTCACGCGAAGACCTTCCTGGAACGCTTCGTTGAGGGCACTTCGCCGACCCGTCTTCCCGGCACACCGCTCACGACAGTACGTCAAGAGACCGTCAGTGAGGTGTTAGGGATGCATCAAGATTCCCCGCCGTCCCGTCGGGCGGGACCCCGCATCCTTGCCTGCAAGGTTTGCATAGTGCAAAAGTAGGCGAGGGGATGAACGTCTGGGGAGTGGGAGAGGCGAGGGCGCACCGATGAGAGCAGTGATCTGCGGAGCCGGTATCGCCGGGCTGGCGCTGGCCGGCCGCCTGCACAACGTGCTCGGCTGGGAGGTCGTGGTCCTGGAGAAGGCTCCGCGCCCCCGCACCGAGGGATACATGATCGACTTCTTCGGCCCCGGCTACGACGCCGCCGAGGCCATGGGTGTGCTGCCGTGGCTGGAGGAGCTCGGCTACCCGGTCTGCGAGGCTGTGTTCCTCGACGACGCCGGCCAGTGCCGGGCCCGGCTCGACTACGAGCGGTTCGCCCGCTCCCTTGACGGACGCCTGCTCAGCATCATGCGGCCGGACCTCGAACTCGCCCTGCGGGAACGGCTCTCCTTCGCCGTCGGCCTGCGCCTCGGAGTCGGCCCGGCCCGCATCGACCCGAGCCCTGATGGCATCCGCGTCACCCTCACCGACGGCGATGTCCTCGACGCCGACCTCCTCGTCGGGGCCGACGGCCTCCACTCCACCGTGCGGGGCATGGTCTTCGGTGAGGAGCAGCGGTGCGTGCGCTACCTCGGCTACCACACCGCCGCCTTCACGTTCGACGATTCCGAGGTCCACGCGGAGTTGGGCGACCGGTTCTGCCTGACCGACACCGTCGACCGGCAGATGGGTCTGTACGCCCTGCGCGACGGCCGGGTCGCCGCCTTCGCCGTCCACCGCAGCGCCGATCCCCGGCGTCCCGAGGACGCACGGGCCGCCCTTCGTCGCGAGTACGGCTCCCTCGGCTGGCTCGTCCCGCGCGCCTTGGCGGCCTGCCCTCAGCACGGCCGTATCTACTACGACCAGGTCGCCCAGAGCAACCTGCCGTCCTGGAGCCGCGGGCGGGTCGTCCTGGTCGGCGACGCCTGCCAGGCCGTGTCCCTGCTCGCCGGGCAGGGCGCGTCCCTGGCGATCGCCGGCGCCTACGTTCTGGCCGACCAGCTCGCCGGCGCCCGCCGGGTGGAGGACGCGCTGCACGGTTACGAACGCCTGTGGCGCCCGGTCATCAGGGACAGACAGCGCGTCGCCCGCAGAACAGCCCGCTGGTTCGTCCCCGATTCGGCGCGGCGACTGCGCGTCCGTCGTGCCGCCCTGCGCCTCGCGGGCCTGCCCGGCGCGAGCCGACTCGCCAGCACCTCGCTGGCCGGGAGACAGCGGCCCTCCCTGCGGCAACTCGCCGCAGTGCCCGCGTAGTCCGATCTGGAGCAGGACGCGTGGCGTCGCACCCGTCGATGTGAGTCGGCGAGCAGAAACGACCGGGCGCCCAGCAGCCCCGTGAACTCGAGAGGTTCAGATGTCATCAGGTCCCCGGCTCGGTCCCGGCGCAGTCACCGCCCGGCTGCGTGAAGCCTTGGAGGCTAACGACTGCCGGCTGCTCGCCGAGGTACTGCACCCGAACGTGTGCTGGAACCCGCCCGACGGAGGCAATACCGGCTGCCACACCCGCTCCCACGTCCTCAGCCACTGCGCCCGCCTGCACGCCCTCGGGCTGCGGGCCGCTGTCGAGGAGACCTTCACCTACCCGGCCGCCGTGGTCCTCGGCCTGCGCATACACGGTGCCGTGCCTCCGGCCGACCCGCAGACCGTGCAGTACCACGTGTTCGACGTCAACGACGGCCTCGTCACCCGCATCACTGGCTATGCCGACCGCGCCGAGGCACTCGACGCGGCCTTCCCCGGCGCGCCTGCCGGGCACCGCGCGGGAGACCCGTGGCAGTGAACCCTCGCGGCCTGAGCCGGTGAAGCCTGCCCGAAGGACGGTGGTCAGGACGAGGACACGCGTGCCTGGACATGGACCGCCCGGCCACCCTGAACTGGAGAGCCACCGGGAGCGTGTGCCGGGCCGTGACGCCGCGGATGTGCTGCAGTTCCACGCTTGGCCCGCCGTCGTGGAGGTGACGATGGTGCCGGAGAGAGCAGAATCCCCGCAGTGGGCAGCAGCCGTTGCCTCGGCCGATTTCCCGCCGAGCAGCACCCCCCTTCCGTGGTCCTGGGTTGCGACCATGCCGAGGTGTTCGGGCACCGCGCCGTCGTTCCGTACCGACATGGTCAGCGTGCCGTCGCCAGAACCGTCGAGGTGCGCCACACATCCGTGACCGTCAGGTCGACGTCGGCGGTGTGCACGCTGAGGCGGTCGGGGGACGAGACGACGCCCATGCTGCCGGGACGGGGTGTGTGTCATCTTTGCATTGCGCCAAGGTTGGCTGCTGTCGGATTGCCCGGGGGTAAGCGCTGCTACGGACGAACAGCGGCAGCGGCGCGGGGCACGTCGCTTGGGGCTCGGTCCGCCGCAGCGGTTTTCCCCGGGCATGCGACCACCCCCTGGCCTCGACGGGCCTGTTGCAGGCTCCCGTGGGTTCGGAGCGCGGGGCGTCGAGCTAACGCGATGGCTGACGCCTCGTCGGCAGACCCTGGGGTTGACGTGGGTGATCCTCATACTTCCGTCTGCTGTGCTCGCGTATCGTCCCATTGGTGACTGACGCGACCGTGGCCGACCGGACTGCCATCCCGGGCAGCGTTCTCGCCGAGCTGGCCGATGCCTTCGGTGTCGGAGAGGTACGGGAACCCCACTACCTCGCCGACGGGCTGATGAACGTGAACTGGAAGGTAGACACCCCGGCCGGGACGTTCGCTCTCAAGCGGGTTACCGACGTGCCCCTTGACCGGCTGAGCCGCAATCTCGGCGTCCTTGCCGCGCTTTTCCACGACGGCTTCCCCGTCAGTCCTCCGGTCACGACTACGGCCGGTTCGCTGGTCGCGGAGGTTGGTGGCGGCGTCTGGTGCCTGTTTCCGTGGGCGGCAGGGGTTCACGTCCGGGGTATCGACCTCAGCCCGACTCAGGCGGCCGGGCTGGGCGCCCACCTGGGGCGCCTGCATATGAGCCTCGGCCGGGTTTGCAGTCAAGGGCTGCTGCCTGGCGTGCCCGATGCGGTGTCGGCGGACGTCACGCCGCCGGACAGGGCCGTCGAGAAGTCCCATCGGCTGTCCGAGGCAGTGGCCGCGAAAGGGGTCGGCAGCGCCTTCGACGAGGCGGCCTCTGCCGCTCTCGATCACCGTCGGGCACTGATCACCAAGCACGCTGAGCTCCGTCCGCAGCACGCGTCTCCTGAAGGCGCCCATGGGTGGACCCATGGTGACTTCCAGTACCGGAACCTGCTGTGGGACGGCGAGGAGCTGGCCGCCGTCCTGGACTGGGACCGGGTCGGCGTGCGGCCGTACGCGGAGGAGGTCGTACGGACTGCACAGGTGCAGTTCGGAGTGGGCGGGGTGTTCGACCTCGACCGTGTCTCGGCGTTCGTCGGCGGCTACCGGTCCGTGATGCCGTTGGAAGCCATCGCGCTCCTGGACGGTGCCCGCAGGCTGTGGTGGAAGCGGATGACCGACTTCTGGCAGCTGGAGTTCCACTACAACCGCGGCAACTTCTCCTGCGACGAGCTGTTCACCGCGGACGAGGCCCTGCTGCACTGGTGGACCGACCGGCTCGATCAGGTCGAGGACGCGTTCGCCGCCGGGTAGATCCCGAGGGATTGGAGGTCCGGCAGTCGCGGCCGGGCCAGACGTGCTGCCTGCCGACGGGCTTGCTCTCCGAGCGTCTTGTGATCGGCGGCGCGGATGGCGTCCGCCCACGCCTGTGGTCCTGCCGTGTGAGGCAGGACGATCCCGGTGGCGCCGATGGCTTCGGGAATGCCGCCCCGGTCGGTGCCGATGCTCGGCGTCCCGTCCAGTGCGGCTTCGATGATCACTCGGGGGAACGCGTCCTCCACCGTGGATGGCACCAGCAGCAGGCGGTGACTGCGGTAGAGGGGGGCCATGTCGTAGACCCGCGGGACGAAGGTCACGCTGGGGTAGGCGGCGAACTGGTCTGCGGTGTTCCACCAGCCTTCGACCAGGGTGAAGTGCTGTTCCGGCATGACGCGGATGAGCTGGTGCAGGAGGTCGGAGCCCTTGGCGGGGATCGGGTTGACCATGAGTACTGACGTGGTGCGCGGCACGTCGTTGCTTGGTTGGGGTGGCGCGAACGGCGGATAGAGGACGGCGAGTCGGGTGCCGTCGGTCTGTGGTGCGCGCCGGTGGACGAATTCGGAGACGGCCAGGCCGTAGTGCGGGTGGCCGGCGAGGACTCCGAGTCCGGTCTTCGACACGGAGTGCAGGATGCCCGCGACGAGTGCGGTGGGCCGGGCTTGTGCGGCAAGGTCGGCCGCGCCTTCTTGCGAGGTGAACACGACGTCGGGCCGTAGCCCGGACAGCAAGCTGTTCAGGGCTGACGCCGTCTGTTGCTGCGGTACGGCGATGCAGTCCACCCCATTCCAGCGGTAGCGCAGTTCGCCCTGTCCCTCCTCATAGGGGGTGTGGTGGGCGTCGAGGAAGGCGCGTAGCTGGCCCAGTTGTGCGGTTTGGTCCCAAGGGGCTTGGTGAGAGCCGAGATAGACGGTCTGCCAGCCGGCTGCTGCGAGTTCCTCGGCGAGGAGTTGCTGGGTGACTTCGGCCCCGCCGATGAGGAGCGGGGGCGGGGAGCGCCGCCAGGCGAAGAGGGCGGTGGGCATCGGCCGGTCACCTCATCCAGAACATGACGAGGGACTCCACCGCGTGCGCGACGTCGGCTGGGCCGGTGTCGGCAGGGATGACGGTCACCTCTCGCGAGACCGGTGGTCGCGCTCCTGAGACGAAGTAGTCCCGGGCATGGGCGAGGAACGCCGGATCGTGGAGGAAGTAGTCGGACTCGGCGGCCGTGTGCCCGGCCGTTTTGCGGCGCAGGCTCAGTACCTCGGCGGGTACGTCGAGGTAGAGGGTGTGATGGGGGCGCAGGAACGGGAGCTCCTGGAGCCGGTCGCGAAGCTGGTGATGGACGTCGTAACCGGACAGGGCGTCGAGGGCGTGCGCGTGGGCCAGGAGGGTGTCGACGGAGCGGTCGAGGACCGCTACGGGTCTGGCGCTGGCGCGTGCCGCCCGGACCCGGGCGTTCTCGATGGCCATGAACTTCTCGAAGGCGGCGAGCTGTGCGGCTGCGGAGTCAGGGCGGGCCGGGGGGATGTCGTCGCGGTGGACGATGTGATCGACGTAGCAGTCGGACACGAAGGCCCGCTCCTCGATGCCACGGCTGCGCAGGTGCTGTATCGCGGTGGACTTTCCCGCGCACGAGGGCCCTTCGAGAGCAATGATCTTCACTGGGACTCCGTCCGGTAGAAGCGTTCCGCGTAGGTTCCGGTGCCGGCCGGGAGGCCGGCGGCGGTGGTCCAGGCGTGCCGGATCGGCCGGTACATCTTCCGGGCCGGGTGCATCTGCGAGCCGTGCATCCGCAGGACGGTGGTCTTGTCGAGGACCACTTCGGTGATGTCGACCAGTTCGGTGGCCAAGGTCGGGCCGGTGCGGGCGCGGAAGAGGTGCTGGTCGCATCCGGCGAGAGCGTAGGTGGACCAGAACGCGAGGTCTTCCCAGAACCACCGGCATCCGAGGCGTGCCGCGGCCTCGTGCACGAGGAGGTGGTCGGGGTGCCGGGTGACGGCGGCCGGGGCGAGGAGTTCGGCGTCGGGATGGGCGTCGACGACTTCTCGGAGTTCGTCGGTGATCTGTTCCAGGCGGTCTGGGCTGTAGGGCAGGTACGGCGGGTCTGCGTCCTTGTGGCCGAGGAGGACCCGGGTGGCACCCAGCGGAGCGAGCGCGGCGGCGCCTTCCCGCTTGCGCAGGTCGGATACGGCGGCCTCGGTGGTGTAGGCGTCCTCCAGGGCCGGGTGGACGCTGGTGGACCGGGTGAACACCGTGGCCACGGTGAGCGGGCGGGGGTGGGCGAGGAGGGTTCCGGAGGCCGACAGGGCGAAGTCGTCGTGGTGCGGTTCGATGGCGAGGACGGGCCGGCCGGACGGGCGGCGCCGCTCGATGAAGTGGGGGCGGCCGTCGTGCGGGGCCATCAGCTCGATGACGTGATGGTCGTGGGCGCGGTGGCGTTTGACGAGGTGGTCGGTCCACTCCTGATGGGCGCGGACGAGGTCGTCGGGGAACGTGTAGATCCCTTCCGCGTCCGGCACCGGCAGGGGCACGGTCATGGGGGGCTCCTGGTTCATCGGACGGTGGTCTCGTACCAGTGGCGCCACATGCGTGCGGAGCCCAGCCGCATTCGGGCGGTCACCGGGTTCTGCCACCACAGCATCCGGAGGCTGGACCACTGGTCGTAGCGGCGGGTGGAGGGGCGTACGCGCAGGTCGTCCAGGATCGCGACCGGGGCGGCGGTGGCACGGCCATGGGCGGTCAGGCGGGTGAAGAAGTCGACGTCCTCGCTCATGAAGAGGTCGTCGCGGTAGCCGCCCACCTCCTTGAAGGCCGCGGCGGTGACGAACTGGGCGCCGCCGTGGGTGGTGCGGTAGTGGTCCCAGTACGCGCACAGCAGCCGTGCCCCGAGTCGCTTGGGGGTGTAGAGGGGTGGGATGGCGCCGCCGACGGCGCCGGCGTCCATCGCGGCAGCCGCGGAGGTGATCGCTTCCATGGGCAGGGCGACGTCGGCGTCGGTGAAGAACAGCCGCCGGCTGTCGGTGGCGGCTGCGCCGCTGTTGCGGACCCGGCCGATACTGCGGACGCTTTCGCTGATCACGCGGACGCCGAAGGAGGCGGCCATGTCGGCGGTGGCGTCGATGGAGGCGTTGTCGACCACGATCACCTCCCCCTGCTCGCCGCTGGTCTCCTCCCACCGGGAGAGGGAGGCCAGGACGGTGGGGAGGTAGCGCGGCAGGTAGGCGGCTTCGTTGTGGGCGGGGATGACAACTGCCAGGCCGGGGCTGGTCATCGGGGAGTCCCTTCCGTGCGTGGTGTGCGGAACAGGTGGGGTGTCTGGTGGGTGAGGTCGGCCAGTCGGCTTGACCACAGCGCTCGGTCCTCGCCGGGGGCGGCATGGACCCAGCAGCGAACGGTGATCAAGACCACCCATGCCGACAGACGGGCGTTGTCCAGGGCGAGGGGGTATCGGCTGGTGAATGCTTCGCGGTCCCACGGCGTGTGGGCGGCGGTCATGACGAGGGCGTGGGCGACGTCCGACTCCCGCCGGCCGGGGGCGGCGTCGGTGAAGTCGACCAGATGACGCGTGTTCCGGGGGCCGGAGAGGACGACGTTGTCGAAGTGGAGGTCCCCGTGGCACCAGACCGGTGGTGCCGTGTCGGGGGTGTCGGCGATGAGGGCGAGCGCGGGGGCGATCCGGTCGAGCAGGTCGGACGGACAGCGGCCGGACAGTGCGGAGACGACGTCGATGAACGAGCGTCGTGGAACCGACCGCGCGACCGGCGCCCGGTGCAGGCGGCCGAGCAGGCCGCCAAGGTCCTTCAGCGCCTGAGAGCGTGGGATACGGTCGGCGCGTACGGCGGTACCAAGGGTGCTGGTGCCGAGGTCGGACAGGATGAGCGCGGTGGCGCCCTCATCGGAGGCGGTCCCACAGCCGAGAATCTCCGGGACGGGCACGGCGGACGCAGCCGCGCGGATCGCTGTCGCTTCGGTGAGCGCGTTGCGGCGGGCCGTGGGCGCGTACAGCTTCACGATCACGCTCCGGCTGTCACGGAGGACAGCCCGGTACACGGCCGTGCGGGAACCCGCTTTCAGGCGCTCCGCCGTCCGGGCGGGCGTGCCGAGAAGCGTGGCGCAGGCGCGGGAGACCAACGGAGGGGGCGTGCTCATCGAAGCCCCACGGGCTCGGGGTGGGCGGCGCCCAGCGCACGGGTGTGGCGCAGGGTGCGCCGCAGGAGGGCGCGGTACTCCCGGACGTCGTCCGTGCGCGGGCACGCCGTCTGCCACGGTTTCTCCGGGCCCACGAAGTGGACGAGGGCCGCGGCCGGGTCGGGGCGCAGGGGGCGGGTGACGACGCGGCGTACCCAGTTGCCGCGTTCGAGGTACCGGCCGACTTCGAATCGGTTGTAGACGGCGTCGACCGGGCGGACGCGGCCGGTGTGCAGGAGCCACAGGTTCAGGGCGTCCTGGTCGTTGTGCAGGATGTGCCGACGCTGCTGGACCAGGGCATGTTCGACGCCGCGCCGGATGACGGGGAGGTCGGTGGTGTGGGCCCACAGTAGACCGGCGTTGTAGTAGGGCCGTCCCTTGAGGTGCGGCCAGTGCTCCGCGGCGCCGGGCAGGGCCGGGCACTCGCCGACGGCAGGGTTGAACTCGTCTAGTACTGCGCCGAGTTCACCGTATTGGAGGGAGTTGAGCGGAATGGTCAGATCGCCGCGTACGAGGGTGTCTGCGTCCACGTAGATCAGGTACGGGCGGCGGACGAACGCGGCCGTGAACTCGAACCGCAGGTAGGTGGTGACGGTGATGTACGAGGCGTCGGCCATCCGCGAGACGCGCAGCGGGAAGCGGTGGGCGAGGTCGAAGGAGCCGAAGCCGGCCCGCTTGGCGAGATCGGAGAGGAGCACCGCGTGGGCCGCAGTGAGGTCGAGGGTTAGGACGCGCAGCGCAGCGGCCCGGCGGGCTCTGTGGCTGAGGCTGTCCGCCAGGCCAGTGATCACAGCGAGGCCGGGGGTGAGGTAGTGCCGGTCTATGCACAGGCCGAACGCGTACACGGCGGGTCCGCCTTCCGGTCGTGGAGTGGTGCGCCCCGCGGCTGCTCGACCTGTCCAGGGATGCGCAGCCGCGGGGCGCTACGGGGAGGCCGCCGGTGGTGAGTGACTAGAGAAGCTCTGTCGGCGACCGGGTCTTGCCGCAGCACGGCACCCGCGAGGGCCGTGGTCGTGGATATCTGGTGTCTCAGAGGCCCGTGGCGGCTGTTCACCAGGTGATGCGCTCGCGGCTGAGGCGGGAGGCGCGGGTTTCCAGGACGTGGAGGGAGGCGGGGGCGTCGGTCTCCCACTGAGTGGTCGTGCCGCCCGTCGGCGGTCGCAGCACCCAGATCTTGCCCTGCTTGATGTCGGTCACGATCGCGTGCCGCCCCTGGCTGTCCTCGACCAGGTCGCCGACCTCGGCCCGCGCCCCGGTCACCGGGCGATCCCTGGTGTGAAGTGGTCCCGCAGCGACCAACCGACAGCTGCTTCAAGGAGGGCACGGCGACGTTCGTGCTGGCCTGGGGTGCGGTGCGGGGGTCCAGGAGCGGCTTCCGTGAGAAAGCCTCCTCGGTCGCGGATGAGGACACCGAGGGCCGCGAAGTGCGCGGCGTCGGCAGCGACGTGGGAGGCGCTCGCGACGACGATGCCGCGGATCAGGCCGGTGGACAGAGCGCTTGTTATGGCCGACCAGCCCGGTCGGGTGTCCAGGGCCATGGAGGGGTCGTTGTCGGTCCATGCTCCGGCGACGTGCCAGTGGCGGGCGTCGGCGTAGTGGCGGGCGCGTAGTTCGGCCGCGCAGACGACGGACGTCGCGGTGGCGCAGGCGTAGACGGCGACGGGGACGTGTCCGAGGCCGCCGGGCGGGGTGTTCGGCATGCCCCCAGCCTGCTGTCGGGGGCCTGCCTGGGACAGGCACGGCCCGTGGCGACGATGGAAGTTCCTGGTGCCGGGTGCTGCCACGCCCCGTGTCGGGCCGTCCGGTGTGGCCGGTGGGCGGTGCCACGGAGCGTGGTAGCCGTGCGGGTGGCGGCCGTCCGGCTGCCACGGCTCGTGGCAGTCAGCGCAGGCCGAGCGGGACGCCCGCGGCGTGAGCGAGTCCGCGCAGGCGGCCGACGGAAACCCCGGCCAGGCGGGAGATGATCACTCCGGGCAGCATCTGGTGCTGCACCCATCCCGGCGCCATGGCGCAGACGGCTTCGAGGGTGTCCGCGGCCTGCTCCCAGCGGCGGCACTCCACATGAGTCAGGGCGACGTCGAGGCCGTAACGGGCCCTGGTGGCGCGGGGAACGGTCTCGTCCAGCCGCACGGTGTCCATCAGACGCAGTGCTCCCCCGGTGTCGCCGAGGGCGACGGCGATGCTCATGGCCTGCGTGGCGGCGTAGAGCGGCCCGTAGGGCTGGGCATGCTCGCCGCGGGCGTGCTCGGTCCCGAGGCGGGCGCCGACCGCGTGGGCCTGGGAGAGGTATTCGCGGGCGGTGTCCGCGGAGGAGCCGCCGCGTGAGGCGGCCACGGCGGCGTTGATGACCAACTGTCCGAACACCGAGAGCCGGTCAGGATCGTGCTCCGACATCTTCGGCTCGATCCGGTCTGCCTGGGCCGCGGCGAGCGTGAACCCCTGCGCGGTCCGCCCGTCACGGAGGTTGACCCACGCTGTGGTGGCGGCGAGGTGGGCGTCACGCAGGTCGTCCCCGGCCTGAACGGCGATCTGACGGCCGTAGGTGAGCGCGGCATAGGCGAGGTCGCGTGACCCCCAGACGTTCGCGGCCATGCCCGCGGTCTGGAAGACATCGGCCAGGACACCGGCTGCGGCCTCCTTCTCAGCGGTGCCGGCGGCGTCGTGACGGGCGCGGGCCTCGGGCAGCAGGGCCCCCAGAAGCGCGCCAAGCTCGGTGTACCGGCCTTCCCAGTAGGCGGCGTCGGCACGGCGGACGACGCTACGGAGCTCTTCGACTGTGCCGGGTTCCGTGTCACTCGGGATACCGATGGCGGCATCGTGAGTGGCGGCGGACAAAGTACGCAGGGCTGCCCGCTCGTCGCGGTCCATGGAGCGCCGAGGAGCCTGCTGGCCGAGGAGCACGGCGATGTCGGTCCCGAGGGCGGAGGCGATGGACAGCAGGGAAGGCAGGGAGGCGGTGCCGCCGCGTTCCAGCTTCCGGACAACGCCGACAGACACGGCGGCGGCCTCTGCCAACTGCTCCTGCGTCATGCCGCCACGGAGAGTCTTGAGCCGCTCCGCGGTGGTGTACTCCGACCATTGCATGACAGCTCCTCCCCCAATCCGAACCGGCCGGCCAGACCCGGACGGTACCCACCGGACAACGGCCGCCAACACTCCCCGACACGCAGGGGGTTGTCCGAATGGCCGAAACCAGCCCCTTACGCTGCCAGGACCGCGCTCACTCCGAGGAGATGTTCCAACTCGGCAACGGTATCCGCCTCTTGAGCCGCGAGGACGGTGGAGATACCCAGGGTCTCGGCAGGCGGAAGGTTCACCGGATGGTCGTCGACGAACACACATTCCCGCCCGGGAAGGCCGAGGCGGTCCAGCGCCAGCTGGTAGATCGCCGGGTCCGGCTTCGCTAGGCCGACCTCCTCTGAAATGACGTGCACGTCGAACAAGTCCCAGATGCCCGCGTGCTCGTACGGATTGAACGGGTCCAGGCCGAAGCTGTTCGACAGGAGCGCCAGCCGGTAACCGGCGCCCTTGGCTGCCCGCGCGAGCGCGACCATGTGCTGCGCTGTGGGCACCCCGGACCAGGCGCGCCCCATCAAGTTCTCCGGGTTGACGTGTGTACCGAGCAGGGCTGCGGTGCCCTCGTTCCAGTCGGCTTGGCTGATCTGTCCTACCTCCAGGGCCGCGTACAGTCGTCGGCCCTCGGGGTTGTCGTTGAGCGTGGCTCGCCATGCTTCGGGTTGGAGCCCTTCCGATTCGCACCACGCGCGGTGCACGGAGCGAGGGTCAGCGGTCAGCACCCCGGCAAAGTCCAGGATGAGCCCGCGCGGGGCTTGAGGGCGGGTGCTGTCCGTGGGCTGCGGCATGCTGCGTTATTCCTCTCCGTTGGCCTCACGAGGGACGCTACCGCGCGCGGTGAGCGCGGAATGACGAGAATTCACGCGCTCCTCCCCATTGCCGCTTTCATCTCGGCGGTTCACCAGTTCGCCGGAGGCAGACAGGGAAGATCCCGCAACCACTGGCGCACCGCGAACAAGCATGCCAACGTGGACGACCTTCCGAACCCGCAGGTCAACGACCATCCATGACCTGTGCCCGAGCCTACGGAGGCGCCCCTGCAACCGCACCACCCAAGCGATCCCTTCCGACCCGAACTACCGGACCCGGTGTACTGGGTCACCCCGCGTCACTTGGCCGGAGATGACGATGCGCTCGCCGAGCGGATCGGCGACGCTCTGGTCGGCCTCGGCTGGCGCATGTGGCCGACCTCCCGTCACAGCCTGCTGTACGTCAGCCCGGACGGGCTGCGCGGCGCGGAGTGGATCCTCGCGACCTACCCGTTCGAGCTGGGCGGGCTGCCGGTGGCCTGGCAGTTGAGTGCACGTTCGTGTGCCATGTCTGTGATGGCGGAGTGGAATGCGTACTTCACTCCCGGCGTCCCGTACGAGGCGCTCGCTGATCTCCTCGTGGCGATCGACGCCCGCGAGGAGCCCGATGTCGGCCTCGTGGGGCCGGAGGCGGTCCTTGCCGCTCTCACTGCCCGCGGCTGGATCCGCGACGTGGACCGCCTCCACACCAGCGCCATGGATCCCGGATTCTCCTCCTCCGTCTCCCTGGAGCTGGTGCCGCCTCTCATCCAGGACGCCGACCCGCGCCCCGACATGGTGGGCTGGCAGGCGTGGGCGGAACCTGTTCTCGGCGCCCCGTATCTGTGGTGCGCCAGCTTCAGCACCAGCGTCCCGCACGACCTGGTCGCCGCGTTTGCCTCGTCCCTCGCCTCAACGGTTCCGGTACCCCGCCGCACCCTGCCCGAGAGCGTGGAGGGCCGGCTCACCGTCGTTCGTCGCAGCTGACGACCCCTGCCCCAGAGGGCCGACTGGTGGGCGGGGTTCGTCGCTCGACCCTGAGCGGAGGCACATACCTGTGCTCGCCAGACGACAGAGAGGAAGAGATCTTGTTCTTTCGACGTGCTCGCGAGGACCGTGCGTTCCGTGAAGCCCAGCGGGCGGGCTACGAGTTGCTCTTGCAGCTACGGGCGACGCAGCCGTAGCTCGACTTTCCCGAGCAAGCCGCACCGGCTCCCGTTGTGGAGGAATTGGTGGCGCCCGATTTTCTGCCGCCGGACTTGCGGGTGCCGTCCTGGCAGGATGTGGCCGGTCTGATGATGCGCTGGCAGCAGCTGCTCGTCGTCGACGGAGAGGTCCGTACGTGCCCGGGGTGCGGTGCGTACCGGGACTGGATCATCTTCTGCCTACGCGACGATTCGGTATGGCTGCGCTGCCGGGCCGGCCACGAGACGAAGGAACCCGGCCTGGATGCGGCCTGGTATAACCGCAACTCCGGTCCGGTCGACCGGTTCCACTCCACCCTAGAAGAGGGCCTGCGCCACCTCGGCCACTGAACCGCTGAAGCCCCGGACCCCTTTGTACCGCCGACGTCACCGACGTGGGCGGTACAAAGGGGTCCGGGTCGATGATGGGGTGATGACCGCCAACTCTCGCGCACAGTCGTTCAATATGGCAGCTGCCCAGTACGCGGCCAGTCGGCCTCCCTATCCGCCTGAGCTCTTCGATGGCATCGAGGAGCTCACGGGCGGCCGCCTGGCCGGTGCCCGTGTCGCCGATGTGGGTGCGGGCACCGGGATCGCTACCGCGCTTCTGTGCGAGAGAGGCGCTGAGGTGATCGCCGTAGAGCCCGGTGAGGCCATGGCACGCGAGTGTCGCGAGGCGCTGCCGGAGGTGCCGGTCGTGCGTGGGGACGGCAACTCTCTGCCGCTGGCTGGTGCTTCCTGCGATCTCATCACCTACGCACAGTCCTGGCAGTGGACCGATCCGGCCCGCTCTGTCCCGGAGGCGTTGCGTGCCCTGCGCCCATCTGGCGCGCTGGCGATCTGGTGGAACACCACGGCCTTCGACGTTCCGTGGATCCGTGCACAGCACGAGCGCATCGCGCGTTTCTGCGGGACGAAACCGCGGCCCGCCAGACGTCCCGGCGACAGCGATGCCATCCGGCTGGCGGGTTTGACGGGTCTGCGCGTCACGCGCCGTCAGGTGCGCTGGGCCCGGCTGGTCTCCCTCGACATGCACCTGGCCAACATCGGCAGCCGCTCAGCGTTCCTCGTCCTGGACGAGGCCCGTCGCCGTACCTTCTTCGTCGATGAGCGCAGGCTGCTGAGCGAATCCTTCCCGGATGGCATGGTCGAAGAGACCTACCTGGTTGACCTGCTGGTCGCCGTTCGACCGTGAACTCTCCTCCTGCGGACACGGTCGCGTCGCTGGGCGGTCCGGGCGTCGGGACGGGCAAGCCTGCGGAGGCTCTGGGGCAGAACCTGGTCTGCGCGGTGTGTCAGGAGGGCGTTGTGCCCTGCGTGGCCCACCAGTCGGCGATTGCTTCGCACAGCTCCTCCGGGGCATCCGATTGCAGGAAGTGGCCGACTCCGGGGAGTACGACGGTGGTGTGGTTGGGGAGCCTGGCTTCCCAGCGTTGGCGCTCTTTGTCGCCGAAGGCGATGTCGGAGTCTGCCCACACGATGAGGGCGGGGAGTTGCTCGATCGCCGTCAGGCGGTCCGCGACGTCGGTGAGGAACGTACGGCTTCCGATGATGGCGCCCGGTAGGACGGCGCTGGCGTGGCGGCGGTCCCGTGTGTCCAGTGCGGCGCGGTAATGGTTCATTTCGGCCTGGGAGGGTCTGTTGCGCCGGTGCCCCGCAGGGATCAGGGCGTTGACGAACAGGTTGAACTGCCTGATCAGCTCGCGTCCGACCAGGCTGCCCATGAGGCGGGCGCCCAGTTCGGCGCGCAGGTCGCCGTTCATCGGCCACGCCCAGGTGTTGGCCAGAACGAGGCGTTCGAACATCTCCGGGCGCTGCTCGGCCGCGTACAGGCCGATGGGGCCTCCCCAGTCGTGTGCGACCAGGGTGACCTCCGACAGGCCCAGGCGGTCGAGGAAGGACACGACCACGGAGGCATGCTCCTGGGGCAGGTACCGGTAACCGGGTGCCGCGACCGACAGGCCGAACCCCGGGTAGTCCAGCGCGATGCAGCGGAACCGGTCCCGCAGCGAGCCGATGACGTCGCGGTACAGGAAGGACCACGTCGGATTGCCGTGCAGCATCAGCAGGGTCGGGCCCGAGCCCTCGTCGACGTAGTGGACGACGTGTCCGTCCAGCTCCACGAAGCGGCTCTCGAAGGGGAACAGTTCGTCGTCCACCCACGACGGACGCGTGCCGACGGACTGCTGTTTCGTCATGCCTGAGCCTCCTGTGAGGTCTTGCTGCCGCGAAGTGCCGGGCCTGGTGGGGAAGTCGTCTCTGCGCCGGCCGAGCCGGTTGCGAGAGGGCCGAGGTAGCGCAGCCGCTTCAGCGGTGCCGTCGACCCCTCGGTCTCCAGCCCCAGCTGACGAGCCGCTTGGACCTCCAGTTGCCCGGTGAGCACGCCGAGGACCAGGGGGGCGGCACCCGTGAGGATGAGGTCCGGGGAACGCGGAGCGGTCGACGTCGTTCGCATCCCGCCGTTGCTCAGTTCGATGAACGCAGGCCGATCCCCGCTGCGGATCTCGACGACGACCGGTGGTCCGGAAGGTTCCGTGTCCTTGAGGAGTTCGGAGACGGGGAACGCCAGCCAGTGGCTGCGGAACTCCTCGTCCTCGGAGAAGTCGGCCATGTACCTGGCGCCGAACCGTCCGAGTGCCCGGATGACTGCCTCTAGTTCTCGGCCGGCGTCGGTCAGGTGGTACAGGGTCGTGGCCACCGGAGGCGGCGCCGACTCGCGCCTCACGAGCCCGTTTGCCTCCAGCTGCCTCAATCGGTCGCCGAGCAGGTTGGTCGATATCCCGGGCAGCCCGGTGAGGAGGTCGGTGTAGCGGCAGCCGCCCTGGAGGAGAAGCTCGCGGACCACAAGGAGCGTCCAGCGGTCGCCGATCGCATCGAGGGCCTTCGCGACCGAGCAGTACTGGCCGTAGGAGCGCATGATCCGAGACTAGGACCGAGGCTACTTGAAATCCAATAGGAGACACTTGTTTTTCTCAAGTCCTCCTTGAACGGATACGAGTACGCGGCATCGGGCCAGGTCGAGCAAGCGCGGCTCGCTGGCGTCTCTCATTGGTCCGGTTGGAGAACCTCGACAGCGGCAATGAGCAGGGCCTGCGCGTATGGCTGACGGAAGCGCCGGTGAAGGAAGGCCGGGTCGGCTGGGGGCCTCGTCCGCGACGGCGGGTACGTGCCCAGGAACGTTGGAAGACGGCAAGGCCGGCCGAACTACGTGGTGCCCGAAGACGTCGATCCGGCCCGGTGCGGCTGCGTCAGCACCTGGTGCGGCCGGTTCGACGTCTCCTTCGGTGCTGCCGGACTCGCCTGTACTTGACGGGTTTTGACAGCGCAGGCGCCGGTCCGTCGTCTGCTTCAGGCCAGCGCGTCGAGCGCGGCGAGGATGTCGGCCGGTTCGGCGCGGGTGGTGTAGTCGGTGTTGACGAAGGCCCAGCGGATCACGCCGTCGCGGTCGATGACGTAGGTGGCGGGCAGGGGGAGGGTGCGCGGGTGGCCGTCGTTGACGCGCTGGAGGTCGAAGCCGAGCTTGTCGTAGACGGCGGCGAGGTCGTCGGGGAGGTCGAAGGCGAGGCCGTACTGCTTGGCGGTGTCGGAGCCGATGTCGCTGAGGACGTCGAAGGCGAGAGCGTGCTTCTCGGTGAGAGTGAGGGACTCGTCGGGGATCTGTGGGGAGACGGCTACCAGACGGGCGCCGCGGGCGGTGATCGCCTCGTGGTGCTGTTGGAGGGAGCGCAAGGCGATGTTGCAGTACGGGCACCAGGCGCCGCGGTAGAAGGTCAGCACGACCGGGCCGTCGACGAGCAGGTCGTCCAGGGCCACGGTCTGCCCGGTCGCGGAGCGCAGGCTGAAGCGCGGGGCCTGGGCGCCGACGGTCAGGGCGCGGTCGGCCTGGCCGGAGTCGGCGAGTTCCTGGCCGGCCCGCTGCATGATCTGTCGGATCTCGGCAGGGATCTGCTGCTGGCGTGCTTCGTAGAAGGTGCGCAGTTCTGCGTTGAGGGTGGTCATGGTGCTCGTTCCTCCTGGTCGGCGACTGGAGCGGGACCGATCAATCTTGAAATGACCGTTCCAAGATAGGAGTATGCGTGGCCCCGCGCCAGTCGTGCGGAGGTGTGGGTGGGTCAGAGGCTGGTGAACGGTCGGTGGTCGGCCAGGGCCAGAGCCTTGATGAACGCGGCGAGATGGACGGCGCGGCGGGCGAGGTAGCGGCGAAGGCGGGGGGTCTGTGATCCGTATGCGGCCGCCCAGAGGGCTGGTATGCGATTCATGGGGGCATGGTCGCGGCGCGCGGCACTCCTGGGGCGGATCGTGGACGAAGCTGGACGCCTTCGCGCTGGTGGGGGGCCTGTCCGGCTCTGTGCCTGTCGGCACCTTTGCGGCGGGCTGAACTGGGAGTATCTTGGAATCCTCATTTCAGGATGGTGGGGTGAAACATGCCGGACATCAAGCACTTCGATCCGGACGCCACCCTGGAGACCGTGGTGCGGCTGTTCTGGCGGCAGGGCGTGGCCTCGACCGGGATCCAGGACGTGGTGACCGCGACCGGGCTCAACCGTTCCAGCCTGTATGCCACGTTCGGCGGCAAGCAGGAGCTCTACCTCGCTGCGCTGCGCCGCTACCTGGAGCAGCGGTCCCAGCCGATGTTCCGGCGTCTGGCTGAGGACGAGCGGGGACTGCCCGCTATCTCCGAGTTCTTCGCCGGCCTGATCGAGGCCCGTTGCTCGGGCGAGTACGCCCGGTGGGGCTGCATGGTTTCCAACGCGCATGCCGGGGCGGAGAACAGCGATCCGCAGGTGCGCGCCGTCCTGGATCAGCATCACCAGGAACTGCGTGATGCGATGTACGCGGCGCTCGTCACCGCCGGCCGCCAGGGGCAGCTGTCCCCTGGCGCCGACGCCGGTGCTTCCGCGGATCTGCTGGCGCTGCTCGCCTACGGCGTCAACCTGCGCTCGCGTGCCGGTGCGGACGCCGGGACCCTGCGCAAGACGGTGACCGCCGCCCTGGACTCGATCGGAGTCCGGGCGGCGGCCTAGACGTGCGTGGATCCGGCTTTCAACTGGGGTTGGGTGCAGGTGAAGTACCCGGACGCAAGGTGGGGGCGGCCTTCGCTTCCGCTTGTGCCGTATCCGCGGTGTAGTCCCCCGGCGATGTGACGTCGATGCCCTCGGGGGCCTTGGCCGCCTTCAGGACGAAGGTCAGGACCACCGTCACGGCCACGTTCAGGACGAACGCGGTGAGGCCGATGTAGCCGATCTGGCCGATGCCCGGGATCTCCTTGGCCGAGCCGCCGAAGTGCTGCTGGGTCGGGGAGGCGACGCCGTATGCCGCGAGGGTGCCGTAGATCATGCCGACCGCCCAGCCCGCGAGCAGCGCCCAGCGGTGGAACCAGCGGGTGAACAGGCCGCCGACCAGGGCCGGGAAGGTCTGCAGGATCCAGATCCCGCCCAGCAGCTGGAAGTTGATGGCCACCGTTTTGTCCATCGTGAGCACGAAGACCAGGGCGCCCACCTTCACCAGCAGGGACACCAGCTTGGAGACCTTGGTCTCCTGCTTCGCGGTCGCGTCCGGCTTGATGAAGTCCTTGTAGATGTTGCGGGTGAAGAGGTTCGCGGCCGCGATGGACATGATTGCCGCCGGGACAAGGGCGCCGATGCCGATCGCCGCGAAGGCCACGCCTGCGAACCAGGCCGGGAACATGTCCTCGAAGAGCTGTGGGATCGCCAGCTGCCCGTTGGTGACCTTGACCCCGGCCGCGATTGCCATGAAGCCAAGCAGTGCGAGCAGGCCCAGCATGAGGGTGTAGAGGGGCATCACGGTCGTGCTGCGTCGGATCACGTCGCGGCTGCGGGAGGACAGCGTCGCCGTGATCGAGTGCGGGTACATGAACATGGCCATCGCGGAGCCGAGCGCCAACGTCGCGTACGTCCACTGGGCGTTGGGGGCGCTGACGAGGGTGCCGCGCGGTTTGCCGGTGGCGGGGTTGGTCTGGCTGTATGCCTCGCTGGCCTTGGAGAAGATGTCGTCGAAGCCGCCCAGTTTGATCGGGATGTAGATGATCGCGACGACGATGACCAGGTAGATCAGTGTGTCTTTGACGAAGGCGATCATGGCGGGGGCGCGCAGGCCCGAGGAGTAGGTGTACGCGGCCAGCACGCCGAAGGCGATCAGCAGGGGCAGGTCCTTGATGAACCAGTTGGTGTTCTCGCCGCCGCCGACGCCCATCACGTCCAGCACGGCCTGGATGCCGACGAGTTGGAGCGCGATGTACGGCATCGTGGCCAGGATGCCGGTGAAGGCGACAGCGAGCGACAGGCCCTTCGAGCCGAAGCGGCCGCGGACGAAGTCGGCGGTGGTGACGTAGCCGTGGCGGTGGCACACGGACCACAGGCGGGGAAGGAAGGTGAAGATCAGGGGGTAGACGAGGATCGTGTAGGGCACCGCGAAAAAGCCGGCCGCCCCCGCCGCGTAGATCGCCGCGGGTACGGCGACGAACGTGTAGGCGGTGTAGACGTCGCCGCCGAGCAGGAACCAGGTGGTCCAGGTGCCGAACGAGCGGCCGCCCAGGCCCCATTCGTCGAGGGTGTGCTCGTTGTCGGCCTTGCGCCAGCGCGCGGCCAGGAAGCCCATGACGGTGACGGCCAGGAAGAACAGGGCGAAGACCGCGAGGGCGACGCCGTTGACGCCGCCGGTCATGGCGCCTCACTTCCCTTGCCCGGCAGCTGCGTTGTCGCCGTGGTCTGAGCGGCAACGGCCTCGCTGCTGACCAGTTCGTCGAGTTCGGCGTCCAGCGAGCTGGTGCCTTCGAGGCTCTGGGCCGCGACTTGCGGGTTGGTGCCGCGGACGGCGACGGCGAGTCCTGCCAGGGCCATGGGGAGCGCGACGAATATCGCGGCGGTGCGGATGCCACCGGGGGCCGAGAGGATCAGGGCGATCAGGGGCGGGCCGAAGGCTCCGCCGGACTTGCCGATCGCCGCGGCCCATCCGCCGGCGGTGCCCCGGATGGCCATGGGGTAGATCTCGGCAGTGTAGGGGCCGATGAGCGCGATCACACCGGCGGTGCCGGCGAACAGCAGCATCACGGTGGCCAGCAGGAGGGGCCTGCTGCCGTCCAGGCCGATGGCTGCCAGCGTCAGCAAAGCAGCGACGGTGAGGGCCGCGTAGACGACCATGGTGCCCCTGGCCGACCAGCGCATGTACAGCCAGGCGCCGAGCGCGCAGGTGGGGATGGCGAGCAGGGAGGAGATGAACAGCAGGGTGGCGGCGGACATGCCGTGCCGGCCTGCGGACTCCAACTGGCTGGGCAGGAAGGTGATGAAGCCCCAGTAGACCAGGCCCCAAGCCAGCGCGTAGGCGCTGACCACCAGGGTCTTGGCTGTCTGCGGGCGTTTGAACAGAGCAGAGGCGGGGACTTTCGCGGTGCGCGTCTGGCGGGTGGTGAAGGCGGCCGATTCGGGGATCCAGCGGTTCAGCGCGATCAGGATCAGCACCAGTGGGAGCTGGGCGAACCAGGTCACGCGCCAGCCCGCCAGCGGGATGAGGACGGCGGCGACTCCGGAGGCGGCCATGTAGCCGCCGGTGGTGGTGAGGCCGGCCTGGAGGACCATGATGGCCGCGCGTCGCCCGGGCGGCAGGCTCTCGGTCATCAGGGCGTAGACGACGGGCAGCATGCCGCCGGCCGCCATACCCATCAGGGCGCACATGACGAGGGTGCCGCTGTAGGTCGGCATGGCACCGCAGACCGTGGTGCCGAGGAAGAGCAGGGAGGCGAGGAGGATGGTGGCCCGGCGGCCGATGCGGTCCGCCGCGCGCCCCCACACGAGCGATCCGAGCACGGTGCCGCTCAGCGCGACCGTGGGCAGCCACGAGACGTCCGCGGCGCTGAGGTGGTACTCGGACCGCAGGCCGGGCGAGATGAACGCCAGCGTGGCGGGCTTCATCTGGTCCACCAGGAGGGCGAAGGTCAGGATGGCGATGAGGCGGCGCCGGCTCACCGTCGTGGTGTGTGCCGAAGCGGCAGCGGCAGCGGCAGTGCGCGGTGGCACGACCGCGAGGCCGGAGAGCACCACGCCGACCACGATGGCGACCATGGCCGCCCACATCACCGGCGACATTCCCGTCATGGCCATGTGGAAATGCATGGATGCGGAGTCGAGGAACATCCACAGGTGCTCGGCGACGCCGGCGCAGGTGAGAGCGACGCCGGTCCAGAACAGTAACGGCCGGGGTATCAACGAAGCTGGTGGCGCGGACAAGGTCAACTCCTCGCGGAAAGCTGGGCGTCGGGGTCTTCAAGGGCGCGGCCGGAGGCGGCATGCTGCTCAGCAGAGGGGCGGTCCTTGAGGCCGAGTACGGTGGGCCAGCGCGGGTCGTCGGGGGCGACGACGAGGTGGCGGGCGTAGAAGCTGTCGAAGAAGGACAGGACGAACATCGGCAGCAGGGTCCAGATCGCCACCTGCTCCAGCGGCTGGTTGCCGGTGAGCGCGGCGATGATGACCACCACGAACACGTTCGGGTAGGTCATGGCGGTGTAGTCGTCGAGCGTCTGGACGTGGCGTCGGCGCTTGAGCAGGGCGGCGACCAGGCGCAGGCCGACGGCGATGCCCACCGCCGTCGGGCCGTAGCGAGTGAAGCCGTGCAGGTCGAGCTTGAGGCAGACCAGCACGATGAATGCGGTCAGCAGCAGCACCGCCACGTAGCCGTTGCGTTCGCCGTACTTGGCGGTGCGGATGGGCGAGCGTTCCCGCAGGCGTTTGACCAGGACGTAGACCGCGGTGACGACGCCGGTCGAGGTGGCGGCGCTGATGGCGATGGCCGGGGCGACGTCCTCGTGCAGGGTCAGGGCGAGGACGGTCGAGAAGGACACGGTCGCGGCCAGCGAGGAGAGCAGGACCTGCGCGAACGTCGGCATGATCATGCCGCCGAGGCAGCGGCTGACGGTCATCGCCACCACCGAGCTCGGGGTGGCGAGGAACACCGCGGCGATCGCCGCCGTACTCGTACTGCCCGCGTCCGACCAGCGCACCAGGGCCGCGAAGGCGATCGGCAGGGCGAGGTAGCGCAGCGCAACCGACCGAAGCGTGCCGCGGTCGGTGACGAACGTGCGCGCGTTCTCCAGCTCGATGCGGCACATGGTGATGACACTGGCCAGCACCAGAAGCATCAACAGCACGTACGGCGAGGCGGACAGCCGCAGCCCGGCCAGATTGGCCAGGAGACCGGCGGCCAGACCGACGCAGAACACCACGGGATGGTTGACGACGATCCAGTCGTAGACCATGTTCATGGTCTCGTTCTCGTTCTTGACGTAGCTGTGGATCCGATCGCCCTGCAGCATCTGGGAGTTGGGCAGGCGCAGGTCGTAGGACTCGTCGGCTGGCCGGGCCAGGATGAACCGGCAGATCAGCTCGACGACGTACTTGTGCGAGACCACGCAGACGACTTCGCCGCGGCGCAGCGCGGGCAGCAGTTCCTGTTCGTAGAAGGCGTGCACGCGGTCCTTGAACTGCTGGAACGTCTCCCCACCGTGCATGGTGGGGCTGTCGGCGTTCATGGCCCGCTCGTACTCGGCGATGCCGTGGCGGCGCTGGAGGATGGACTTGCTCTCCAGGGTGTAGCTGCCGAAGTCGCGCTCCATCAGGCGCTCGTCGACCACGACGTCCGGAGCGTCCGCGTCGGGGGCGTCGAGACGGAAGATGGTGTTGGCGGTTTCGTAGGCGCGGGTCAGCGGGGAGACGTAGACGCGGTCGAAGTGCTGGCCACGGTGGCCCTTGGCGACCTTCTCGGCCTGGATCCGGCCGAGGTAGGTCAGGGGGGCGTCGCGCTGTCCGGCGATGCGGTGGACGGAATTGCAGGTCGATTCGCCGTGCCGGACCATGAACAGCCGGCTCAGCAGCTCCTGCTCGGTGTGCTCGGCCATCACGCGCCCTTCGTCGGGGCGTGGTTGATCTGCTCGGCGTACTGGGAGTCCCAGCCCGCCAGCTTGGTGATGTCGCACAGGTTGTGGACCGCGTGCTTCTGTACGAGCGTGGCCAGCAGGGAGACGGTCCGCCGGGCCTGCTGCGCGGTGAGGCCGAACTCGCGGGTCAGGGCGGCGCCGAAGTCCGCCAGGTCGTCGTCCAGGATGGTGCGGTACTTGCGGCGCTCGGTGCGGTCCTGGGCCTGCAGGTAGTTGACGGCGTTGGGGTAGGCGCTGTCGCGGGCGTGGTCCTGTAGGCGCTTGCGCAGGCGGGTGGCCTGCGGTTCCTCGGTGGCGAGGTCGGCGGCGATCCAGTCGCTGCTGCGGATCAGGCAGTGGTGGATGCCGTCGGGAATGTCCATCTGCTCCTCGTCGCTGGCGGATTCGAGGCGGCGCAGCACCTCCATGGCCGTGTCGAAGCACTGGTTGCGCAGGGTGCCGATGCTGAAGACGAACGCGCCGAGCCGGCCGCGGCGGGTGGTCTCGTCGCCCTGGCGCATCGGGCCGACGCCGAACAGGCCCGCTGCCACCTCGCCGTCGGCTGCGATGAGCTGACCGTGGGTGCCGACCTCGATGCCCCGGTGGGTCTTGGTCTGCGGCTGCGCGTAGCCGTGTGCGTTGACCAGGCCGTGCCACAGGGGGTGGTCGGTGCGCTCGTAGTCGGTGTTGTTGCCCAGGCAGTTGACGACCCGGTCGACGACGATGTCCGGCTGGTCGGCGAAGACCACCCGGATCTTCCTGCCGTCCTCGACGGAGCGCATGTCCTGGATGCCGGCGGACAGGACGTCGACGGTCTTCGGGGCGCCGTTGTAGCCGCGCATCCGGCTGCGCACGACGCCGCCGATCTCCCGCACGGTGCTGGTGCGGTTGGTGACGATCAAGCTCTTGTACTTGTCGAGCAGCATCCGTACGTCGCGGGCGTCCATGCGGGAGACCAGCTCGATGACGTACGGCTCCCACGCTTTCATGACCCGCTCGGGGAAGACGGCCTCCAGCGCGCTGCCCGGCTCCACGTCGTGCTTGTCGCGTAGATGCACGTACTCCGCCTTGATCCCCTCCACCACCGCCTCGGGGGTGAGCTCCTTGGCGTCAAGGAAGGGCGGGCGGCGGGCCTGCCAGATGTCGTGCTCGTGGTCGACGGGGTAGGTGCCGTGCATGTGGCCGCCGCGCGAGCAGATCAGGATCTGTCCCCGGTGGCCGGCGTGGATGAGGGAGATCACTGTGTCGAAGGCCGACAGCGCCGAGCCCGTGACGAGCACCGACTCCTCGGCGCCGACCTCCTGGAACCAGTTCTGCGCGCCGGGGGCGTAGGGGTCGGCGAGGAAGCGATCGCAGTCCTTGATGCGGTGGTAGAAGGGTGCCTGCACCGGCGAGAGGTGACCGGTCGCCAGGATCACCTGGTCCGACGGCAGATCGTGCACACCGCCCTGCTCCGAGGCGTCGGCGTACTTGACGACATAGCCCTCGCCCTGTCGGTGTACGTCGATGACCTCACCGGAAAGCTCCCGCAGGGTCACCTCGGCGTGGGCGTCGGCGGCCGCGTCGCGCAGCCGCTCGGCCAGGTACTGCCGGAAGATCCGCCGCGGCACGACGCAGGCCACACCGAAGCTGTGGTACTGCCATTTCTGCGGCCACTCGGTGCGGTCCGCCTCCTCGTTGGCCCACTCCAGGAAGTCCTCCGGGCGCTCGCGGCGCAGGGTGATGCGGCCTGCCTGGATGTTGAGCATGTGCTCCCAGTTGGTCGATGCCTGGCCGAAGGCGATACCGCCGTAGCGGTAGCCCTCCTCCCGCTCTATCAGGCATATCTCCAACGGCGCCTCGGCGAAGTGGAGCAGCCGGATGGCGGTGAGCGTGCCCGAGAAGCCCGCGCCGACGATCGTGACGCGCCGCGTGCCGGGGCCCGCACTGTCCATGGAGTCGTGTTGCATGTTGCGCTCGTGCATGGCCATGTCCGCCATGCCGCGGTCCTGGCTCGGGGTGTCCTGCATCGTGGTGTGCTGCATTTCCACGGTCTTGTCTCCTTCGGTGGGGGGAAGAGTCAGCGCCACTCGTGGGTGAAGCGGACCGTTATGGCGTCGCGGATCGAGTTGTGGACGATGCAGCCCCGCTCGGCCTTGAGCAGAGGCTTGGAGATCAGGTCCTGGAGGGCGGCGGGCGCCGAGACCTGCACGGTGATCTCGCAGAAGCGGGTCGGCGCGCTCACGAGGCTTCCGTCGACCTGGAAGCTGATCTCGGAGGCGTCGGCCTGCGGGTCCTCGGCTTTCAGGGCCGCGAGGAAGGTGCTCACGTAGCACCCGCCGAGTGCCAGAAGCAGCAGCTCCCCGCCCATGGGGCCGGCGTCGGTGCCCTCCTTCTCCTTGGGCCGGTCGATGGTGAGCGTGTGGTCTCTGGCCTGGCCCACGACGACGCTGCCGCCGACGGGGCGCAGGGACACACCGATTTCGGGCATGGCGATGCACGGACTCCTGTCCTGGAACGGGGCACGCGGGGCTCGGCGTCGGTGGCGAGTGGGAATCCCGGGGTGCCGGTGAGGGGGGCGGGCCTCAGCATCAGGACGGAATGCGGCCTTCCGGAGTGAACGTGGATGATCCTGGATGCGCTCTGTGGCGGGAGGTCAACCCTCGGATACCGCTTGACAGTCGTGACCTTATGTCGTCTAACTTGAAACGAGTGTTCCAAGTTGTTGGTGGCCCAGGTGTCCCAGGGGGAGGATGTTCGTGCCGCAGGTACTGGATCCAGGAAAAGCCCGCACGATCGATGAATTCATCGCGGAGCTGCGGCTGCTCAAGGCATGGGCGGACAACCCGTCGATCACCGAGATCACACGGCGTATCCACCGGGACTGGCAGCGGGCAGGACGCCCGCGCGGCGAATGGCCGGCCCGCTCGACCGTGGGCAACTGCTTCCAGCTGGGCCGCCGCCGCCCCAGCTCCGACCTGCTGCTGGCTGTGGTCCAGGCACTCGTGGGGGCCGACGAAGCGATCCTCTCCGTCTGGCGGCAGTCACTTCGGGCCGTGCTCGGCGAGGCCGAGGCCGCCGCACGGGTCAGCGCGTACGACCGGCTGCCCGCGGCACCGTCCGCGTTCGTCGGCAGGACTGATCTGGTGGCCCGGGCGGAGGTCTTACTGGCCAGCGACCAGGACGGGTCGGCGCTGTCACTGGAGGGCATGCCCGGCGTGGGCAAGACGTCGCTGGCCCTGCACCTCGCCCACCGGCTGCTTGCCGAGGAACGCAGTGACGTACCCATCCTGTTCGCGCACCTGCGCGGTTCCGCACCTGATGGCCCGCCTTCCGACCCAGCAGCCGTCCTGGGGACCTTCCTTCGTCTGCTCGGCACCACCGGCGACCGCATCCCGTACGACCTCGACGCACGCGCAGCCCTCTACCGGCAACTGCTGGCGGGAACCGGCGCGCTGATCGTCCTGGATGACGCGGCAGACGCGGAAAAGCTGCGGCCCCTGCTGCCCGGGATCCGAGGATGCCGCACGGTGATCACCAGTCGGCCCTGACCGGCGTCGGCGGCATCAGTCGCCTGGCGGTGCAACCGCTCGACGCGGACGACTCCGTTGAGCTGCTGCGGGTGACGGCGGGAGCCGACCGCATTGCCCCTGATGTCCCGACCGTCCAGCAGATCGCGGACTTGCTGGGCCATCTCCCGCTGGCACTGTCGGCCATCGGCCGCCACATGCGCGACCACCCCGCGTGGGCGCTGGGCGACTACTACCGCGAGCCCCTGATCAGCCTGGCACTGGAGGACGGCGTACGGACCGCGCTGTGTGCTTCCGACGCACAGCTGCCGAAGGGCGCGCGACGGCTACTGCGCCTGCTGGCCCTCCAGCCGCTGCAGGAGATCGACGCAGCCACGGTGGCCGCGCTCTTGGGCGAACCACCTGCCGCGGCCGAGCACCACCTCACCACCCTCTCGGCAGCGCACTTGATCGAGCGGACCGCGCCCGGTGGCTTCCTGCTCCACCCTCTCGTCCATGCCTATGCGGAGGAACGTATCTGCATTGACGAACCGGCCACCCGCATCCGACAGGCCCTGGGCCGCCTGCTGGAACACGGCCGCAGCCGCGATGCCGCCGTACGACTGGAAAGCCGCACCCTCCGTGCACTCCGCCTGCCCGTACCCCGGCAGCACGCCGAAGCGGACGCGGAGACCAGGCTGCTGCAGCAACTGCACGGAGGGCGGGTACTCGCAGCTTGATGGGCCTCGATGGGCCTCGCACCCGATTCGCCCTAAAGACGCCAAGGAGGAGCAGGCCATGCCCGCCAATCAGCTGCCGGTCCTCGTCTTCGACGTCAACGAGACGCTCAGCGACCTCACGCCGCTACGCACCCGCTTCGAGGACGTCGGTGCGCCTGGGCATCTGCTGCCGACCTGGTTCGCCGGGGTGCTGCGCGACGGCTTCGCGCTGACGGCTGTCGGCGCGTATGCGGACTTCGCGGACGTCGCACGTGACGGGGTACGGGCGGTGCTGTCCGGGCTGGAGGGCTGGGCGGGAGACGGCGAGGCCGCAGCGCGGCACATTCTGGACGGCTTCGCCGACTTGGGTGTGCATCCCGATGTTCCGGACGCCGTACGGAA
The DNA here is from genome assembly GCF_040682555.1 of Streptomyces sp. NPDC051172. NCBI lineage: Bacteria > Bacillati > Actinomycetota > Actinomycetes > Kitasatosporales > Streptomycetaceae > Streptomyces > Streptomyces sp. NPDC051172. The sequence goes on along the minus strand of NZ_JBFBBE010000002.1, from coordinate 117,953 downwards.
CTTGAGCGACACGGGGTACCGGCTGACGGCGATGACCAACGACAGCGTCGCCCTGACCGAACGGCTGCTGGACAAGGCCGGAGTGCTGGACCGCTTCGAGGCCCTGTCCGATGCGAGCGGCCCACGCTGCTGGAAACCAGCTGCTGCCGCCTACCTCCATGCCGTCGAACGGGTCGGCGTACGACCCGACCAGGCACTCATGGTCGCCGTGCACCCCTGGGACATCGACGGGACGCAGCGAGCCGGACTGCACGCTGCGTGGCTGCGACGCGGGGCCTCCGTATACCCACAGACGATGACCCCGCCCAACTACAGTGCGCGACATCTGCAGGAGCTTGCAGATGTGTTGGCCTCAGGCCGACCGTGACGTCACCGACGTCCGCACCGGGGAGATGTCTGCACCGGCCTTGGGGGACGAGCAGTGGAGCCAGCTGCCTCATGTTCACCGCCGGCGGGTGGCGCTGCGTCGTTACTGTAGGCAGACAGCGGTGCGCACGGGAACCGTTGCAGCGATCGTCTCCGGCTGGCCCGGCCTCGTCGACGCCAACCTGGGGAAGGCACGCGCCAAGGCCCGGGCCGAAAATTGACCGTCCTGCTTCCCCCGGTGCCCTCCGCCTTGGCGGAGGGCACCGGCGTATCTGCTCGATCACCGTGCCCTGCGGGGCGGATCGATTCGGCTCGGCGAAGACCGAACGACCCCGCCCTTGGCAGCGGCGGTGTGGGGTTCGGGCATGGCGGTCGCGTCGGCGGGCAGGTGGGCCATGCGGCGCAGCCGCCACGTAAGGACGTCGCTGACCGAATCCGCAGTCTGAAGCTCCCGCCTTCCAGCCGCCTCTGTCAGGAGTGCCGTTGGGTCGTGTCCTGCGGCTTCGGCATCGGCGAGCGTGGCGGCCAGGGCGTGCCAACCCGGCTCGGCCAGGACTTGTTCGGCCAGCTCCGGCACCGCACGGCGCAGGTGAGCAACCTGCTTCTGGCGCAGAGGCTGGGACAGGCGCTGGCCGCGCTGGTACAGCACGCCCAGCGGGATCTCGGCTGCTGCCCGGTAGGCGGCGCGCAGGTGCTCGGCGGCCTCGCGAGCTGCGGCGGCCTGCTGGGCGTGCTCCTTCTTGGCGTGCCAGTGGGCGGCGGCGGTGACGAGGAAGAACGCCATGTCGATCACCATGGCGGTGGTGGCGCCGTCCTCCCCGCGGCCGAGTGCCGGCCCGCTGTAGACAAGGTCGCGGGCGGCCTGGCGCAGGGCGCGGTCGTGTCCTCGTTCGGCCTTGACGTGGGAGCGGGTGGCCCGCTCGAAAGCGAAGGCCGCCTCGCGCAGTTCGGCGCGGGTGTGGGCGGCGGAGGTTTTGGCGAGAGCGTCCAGGACCTCTCCTGCCGCGGCGATGTGCGCGGCCACCTGCGCGTCCGCGCCCTGGTCGATCACCAGTACCGCCTGCCAGGCCGCGGTGGTGGCTTGGCGCCGAGCTGCCGCTGGGCCACTTGGCGCCGGGCTCGTGGTCCGGTCCGGTGGCTCGTCGGGGTTGTGGGTGGCGGTGTCGTCGGACCAGCGACGGCGGATGCGGGGCAGGGACAGGTCGGGGGCCAGCGTGGAGCCCGCGTAGAAGACGGGCTCTTTCTCGCCGTTGCGGTCGTCGGGAAGGGCGACCTTGTAGCCGAGCAGGTCACCGGAGGGCGCGACGCGCTTGTGGATCAGTACGCCGGCGGCGGCCAGCCGACCGAAGAACTCCTCCTCGCTGGTGGCGCCGGCCACCGCGCGGCGCACGGTCTCCCGCAGTTCCTCGCGGGAGGTGCGGTCCTTGCCCTGCCGCTTGGCCTTGTGGCGTTCGGCGCTGGTGGGGCGCTTGGCGGCGGTGCCGTCCCCGGATGCGACGCGGCGCAGGTCGTAGTCGGCTTCGATGCGGCGGCATTCGGTCTGGGCGCGGCGGGCCTCGTTGTGCAGGCGCGGCCGGCGGCCGTCGTCGCGGACCAGAGTGGCGATGATGTGGATGTGGTCGTCGGCGTGGCGGATAGCGGCCCACCGGCAGGCTTGCTCGTCGCCGTCGGGGGCGATGCCGGTGGCGGCGACCGTGCGGCGGGCGATGGCCGCCCATTCCTCGTCTGACAGGATCGGATCCTCAGGGGCGGCCCGCACGGACAGGTGCCACACATGCTTCTTGGGGCGCCGGTTGGCAGGCAGAGCGTCGACGGGCTGGTCGAGCAGCCGCTGCAGTTGCTCGTAGGTGGCCTTCGGGTCGCGGCCGGGGTCGGGGGTGAGCGGGTCGAAGGCGGCGACCAGGTGCGGGTCGATGTGCTCCTCGTCGGTGCCCGGGCCGTAGAGATAGCGGATCAGCCCGATCGTCTCGTTGCCGCGCTCATGGATGCTGGGGATCACGCCGGGGCGCCGCCGTCACGGTGGGCGAGCAGGGCGTCGGCGGCGTCCTCCATACGGCGGGCGGCGTTGCTGACGGCTTGGGCCGCCGCTGCCAGGTGGGGTGCGTCGGCACCGGAGTTGAGGGCTTTGGCAACTTGGTTGAACAGGCCGTGGATGCGGCCCAGGTGGCGGCGGGCGGCGAACAGCTCGTTGATGACTTCTCGTTCGGTGGCGATCTCGGCGGCGGTGCGGGTCAGGTCGCGGGCGGCTTTGTCGACTGCGTAGGCGAGGAAGGCGGCGTTGGACATCTCGCAGTGAGTGGCTGCGTGGGTGAAACGCTCGAACTCGGCGTCGTTCATACGGCAGCTGGGCTGGTGCGGGCGCAGCTTCTCCTGACGCGGACGCTGACGCCTGCGCGACAGGGACTCGGCCTGCCGATTCCCTGCTGGCTGTGGGCCGCCCTCGGCCGCTGCCTGACGGTCCGGCGCCCCCTGGCGCCGGACCGTTCCCGCCACCCCCGGGGCGGGAAATCCGGGAGCATTGCTCCCGGGACAACTTGCTGCGCGGTTGTCTGGGGCGATGGGAGTCTCCTGCCGGTTGGTGTGTTCGTGGTGTCGGTCGTGCACGAGTGGTTCTCCAGGGTGTGTTCGGAAGGGGAGCTGAGCCGCCGTGGTGCCGACCGACGGCAGAGGAGGGCCGTGGCCGGAGCAATTCGGCGGCTGTGGGAGGGGATCTGGACAGGGCAACCGAGGTCGGCGCTGTCGAGCCCGGGACTATGGCTGCAGAGAGCGCAACGGGGACCGGTCCTCACAGTGGTGCGGTGCACGGTCCCCAAACCCTTGGGGACGGGGATCGCGACGCTCATCGGGGACGGTCCCCCTGACGCATCGTCAACGGGACGGTCCCCTTGACAGGTCGTCACGGGGACCGTCCCGCTCCCCAAGGTTGCGGTCCCCGAGGGGGACTGGAACGGGCTGGTGCGGGGACGGTCCGCGTCGCTGGGGACGCTTTGGGGACGGGCACAAAATGCCCTCTGAGCTGCGGCTTCCTCGGGGACCGGTCCCCTCTCGGTCCCCGGTGCGTCGTCGTCACGGTCCCCGCGGATACGGTCCCGTGCGCCACCGTCCCCGCCATGAGGTGATCGTGATCGCGGGGACCGTCGGGGACCGAGGTTCGGTCCCCGATCTTCGCGGGCTCGGTCCCGGGGACGCGGTTGCCAGGATGGCCTCGTCGATCGCGTACGGCTCGTCCGGGACCGATCGGTCGTAGGACGGCGCGGCTGCGAGAGGAGCGAGGCGGGGCTGCGTCATGCAGCGCGCTGTCGGACCAGCCGGGCGATGGCGAGATCGATGCGCGACGGGTGGGGAGTCGCACGTACGGCGTTGCCCCTGGTGGTGCCGTCAGGGTTCGTCCGCCGTTGACGGCACGGGGCACCCGCAGGTGCGTGGCACCACTCGCATCGGACGCTGAGCGCGTCGGGGACGCCGCTGGTGCCGGCGGCCTCGCGCGTGGCGCGGGTCGGACGGTAGCGGGCCAGCTCGGCGCGGACAGCCGGCGGGATGCACGACCCGATCTCGCGCAGGCGCTCCTCGACGTCGCGGGACCGGCCACCGCTGGTGATCTGCCGGTGCGTCGAGGGGGCGGCCAGACCGGCGGCGACAGCGTTGCGGGACCGGAGCAGCTCGGCTCGCCAGGGGGCTGGATCGTCCGGGTCGGCAGCTGGTGTGGGGTCGGTGTGCCGGTCGAGGCGGTCGCGTCGGTGGGCACGCCACTTGCGGGCGACGTCCACGGGCAGGATCGGGTACGGAGAGTCGAGGACGTGGGACCGTATCGCCTCGCGGACGTCCCATCCGTGGTCGGTGGCGAAGGGCACGTCGTCGAGCAGCTCCTGCCACTGGGCGATCTGGTCACGGGCCTCGCCCGTGCCGGTGCGGATGGTGCGGGGGTCCAGGCGTCCGATGTAGGCGAGGACGGCGGCGATTTCGTTGCGCTCCAGGGGTGGTTGCTCCTTACGATCCGGTCGGTTCGTCGAGGGCGGCGAGCAGGGCGGCCATGTGCGCTTCGGAGCGCGTCATGCCGGGGGGCGGGGCGGGCGTGCCGCCGGGCAGGGCGTAGAGGTTGGGGCGTCCGGCGGCGGGGGTGCGCTCGCGGGCGATCCACGTGCGCCAGTCGGCAGCCCAGGCGGCGGCGGTGCGGGGGTCCCAGGTGGCCCGGTAGGTGCGCCACTTCTCGTCGGCGGCGTGGAGGGCATGCTCGCCGAGTCGGTCGAGGTGGCCGTGGTCCTGGAGCCAGGCTCGGGCGTCGTCGTCGATCTGCCAGTCGGTGGCGGGGATGAGCGGGGCAGAGCTGCTGCTGTTACTACCGTTCACCTTCGGTTCTCTTCTGTTCTGGGGGTCGGAATCCGCACCCCCAGAGGGTCTGAATCCGACCCCCCTGGGGGTCACATTCCGTACCGGGGGATCAGATTCCGGCCCCCCGTCGAAGGCGTCGGCAGGGTCGGATTCCGGTCCCCCAGGGGTCGGATCCTGACCCCCCGGGAGGGTCAGATCCTGACCCCCCTCGGCAGCCTGATCGGCGAGGAACCGGGCAGCGTCCGGCAGGTGGTAGTACGTCTCTCCCCGTGGCCCCTTGCGTCCGGGGAGCGGGATCAGTTCCCCGCCGGCGATCAGCTTGGCCAGTGCGTCACGCACCGCGGTGCGGGAGGCGTTCGCGCGCTTCATGAGGGTGGGCACGGACGCGTAGGCGATGCAGCGCCGGTCGATGCACCGGTCGGCGATCAGGGCGAGGACCAGGCGGGCGGTGCCTTTGCTGTGGCTGTGGTTCCACACCCATTCGCGGGCGTCGTGGCTCATGAGGCGGCGGCTCCTAGGTGAGGGCGGGGAGGTGCGGGCGGCCCTCGATGGGCGGTGCACAGGGGAGGGGGTGGCACACAGCCCCGGCCCGAAGGGGCGGGGGAGGGCTGGTGGCGTCGTATGGCCAAGACAGCCACACCCATGCCGCACAAGTCCAGCATTCCGCCGGGAAATCAGACAGCTGACGGCGAACGCTTACGGCGAGCTAGGGACCAAAACTATAAACCCGAATCGCCGGTTGCCGAAATAATGCTCCGTCAGATAAAGCCAGAAGCATCACATTGAGAAGCCGTTGACTCCCGCTGCGAGCGCAAGCTACAACACAACACCCCACGTCAGAGCATGTCTCCGGGCTGGCGAAGGCACCGCCGGCCGGATGCTCGAAACCCAGCCCGCAGGTAAGTCCCGGCCGCTGCGCCGGGCGCAACATAGCCGACGATCGCCGGTTAACCAAACCGGCGATTGGAAGCTACAAATGGAGCTATGGCAGCACGATCCCTGGAAATCGGACCGGCCGGAATACGGGCCGCCCGCACCATCGAAATCCTCCGCACCGAACGCGGCCTCGCCCAGCGCGAGCTCGCCGTCCGCGTTACCGCTTTCGGCCGTCCGATGACCAACACGATGCTGTCCCGCATCGAACGCGCCCAACGCCGCTGCGACATCGACGACCTCGTCGCCCTCGCCCAGGCTCTCCGGGTCTCACCCCTGGCCCTTCTTCACGGGGTTCAAGCCGTATAGGACCGCCTGCCACCGGCCCGGGCTGCTGCCCCAAACCGCTTCCCCGAGTAAAGGACGCATCGCCCTTGCGCCGACCTGCAATACCCCCTGCCCACCCCCGCTCTCAGTGCACCGCGAAGGAGGTGATTGTGAATGGCTGACCGCCTCCTGACCGTGGCCGAGGCCGGCGAACTGCTCGGCACCGGCGAGCGCTTCGTCCGCCGCCTCATCGCCGAGCGCCGCATCCGCTACGTCAAGCTCGGCCGCCCGGTGCGCATCCCCGAGAGCGCGGTCGCCGAGTACGTCGAAGCGCGCACCGTCGAGCCGGTCCGCCGCAGCCGTGCCCGCTACGGGAAGGCGGCCTGATGGCGGGACGCAAGCCGCAGCGGCGGCGCGAGTTCGGCACGGTCCGCAAGCTCCCCTCGGGCCGGTGGCAGGCCCGCTACATCGGACCGGACGGCCAGCGGTATACCGCACCAGAGACGTTCGAGACCAGGTCCGACGCCCAGGACTGGCTCAACCTCGTCCGAGCCGACATCGAGCGCAACACCTGGCACAACCCGGACGCAGGCGCGCTCAACTTCGAGAAGTACGCCCTGCGCTGGATGGAGGAGCGTGGCCTGGCCGCGACCACGGTCGACCGCTACGGCGGTCTGCTGCGCGGGCACATCCTGCCGACCTTCGGCGGCAAGGACCTGGACGAGATCACCCCGCCCTCCGTCCGCACCTGGCGAGCCGAGCGCCTGAAGGCGACCGGCCCGACCACGGTCGCCAAGTCGTACCGCCTGCTGAAGGGCATCCTGCAGACGGCGGTCGACGACGACCTCCTGCGCACCAACCCGTGCCGCATCAAGGGCGCGGGCAAGGAGGAAGCTGACGAGCGCCCCACCGCCACCATCGCGCAGGTCTTCGACCTCGCCGACGCCATGGGCCCACGCTGGCGCCTGATGGTCCTGCTCGGCGCCTTCGCCTCCCTCCGCCCGGAGGAACTGGCCGAACTGCGCCGCCATAGTGTCGATCTCGACGAATGCTCCCTGCGCATCACGCAGGCGTCCCCTGAGCTGACGAACGGAAGACGAGTCACGGGCGATCCCAAGTCTCGCGCGGGCAAACGCACCGTGTACCTGCCCGATTTCCTGCTCCCGGAGCTTCGCCGCCACCTCCAGTGGTTCGCCGAGAAGGGACCGGACGGCCTGATCTTCGTCGGCGAGAAGGGCGCCCCCTTTCGCCGCTCGACCTTCGGCCGTAAGTGGCGCAAGGCGAGGACCAAGGTCGGCATGCCGGACAACTTCCGCTTCTACGACCTCCGCCATACCGGCAACACCCTCGCCGCCGACACCGGCGCCAAGCTGAAGGACCTCATGGTCCGCGCCGGCCAGTCCTCGGAGCGGGCCCAGCTGATCTACCAGCACTCGACGGCGAAGCATCAGCGGAAGCTCGCTCGGGGCATCGACGCCGAGGTGCGGCAGCAACTGCGTCAGGCAGAGGTAGAGGGAGTGCCGGCCGCAGAAGCGTGAAGATGCCATGGGCGTAGCGAATCCGGCCGGGTTTCGCTACGCCCGTAGCCACGTTGGGATTGCCGCTGCAGCACCGTGCGCCCCTCGTGCCCCCTTGAGGGACGGCTTCCGTTGCGATCAGCTTTCTCTGTATGTACTGACAGGGGAGTTGAGGCTGGTCTCGGTCGGCCCTTCTGGAGGGGGAGTAGTGGCGATCAAGTTGCTGTCGGTTGCGCCTGCGCAGAACGAGCTGATCGACAAGGCCATCATGCTGGGCAATCGTTACACCAAGACGTTGGGGCTCTTGAAGCCTCCCGCGTACAACAAGGCGGCGGAAGACGGTGGACTACTCGTAGCTGTTGAGGCGGACGAGGTGATCGGCTACGCATTGTTCGGGCTCCCGAAAAGGAGCGCGCACATACGCCTGGCCCACCTGTGCGTGGCGGAGGAGCAGCGCGGCAGGAGCATCGCACGGCAACTGGTGGAGGAGATCAGGAAGAGGTATCCACAACGGCTCGGCATAAAGGCCAAGTGCCGTCGGGACTACAACCTCAGCGGCATGTGGACGAGCCTGGGGTTCGTCCCTCACGGCGAGGTACGGGGACGCGGCCGGGACGGGGAGATCCTCGACGGATGGTGGCTGGATCTCGGGCACCCCCACCTCTTCACTGAGATGGAGAGCGATGCCCTGCTGGTCGTCGCGGTTGACCACGAGGTGTTCGCAGATCTCCGCGGACTCACCTACACAACCGACGTAGAGGAATCCCGTGCGCTGGAAGCGGGGTGGATGACGGATCTCGTCGAGCTCGCCTACACGCCCCAACTAGTCCATCAGATCCGCGATATCGCTGACACCGCCGAGCGCCAGCACCAGCGGGCGGCGCTGTCTGGACTGCGTCAGCTCACTCCTGCCCCTGCGGCCGTGGCTGAACGAACGGCTGAACTGCTCAGCGCGGCCAAGAAGTCGCTCCCGGACCTTTCCGACGGCGGGGCGCTCCGTCGCTGCGCGCAGTACGTGGCCGAGACCTCGTGCGCCGGCCTCCGCGTGCTGGCCACTCGGAACCGCCTCCTTTCCCGCCTGGCGGACGTGGCTTGGGAAGTTGCCAGGGTCCGTGTCGTATCGCCTGCCACGGTGACGCTGCATGTGGACGAGCTTCGACAGGCCCAGGTCTACCGCCCGGCCGACCTGATGGGTACGGACTTCCGGTCCATGGAGGTGTCCCCAGGCGCCGAGGACGAACTGGTCGCCTTCTTCAATCAGTCCGGCGGTGACGACGGATCGGCCTTCGCTGAACGCTTGCGCTCCCTGGCCGCCGGCTCGGTCGTTTGGCGCCGTGAACTGCTGCGGGACGGGGAGGGCCACCCCGTAGCCCTCTATGCGTGGGCGTTGGACGGGCGGACCTTGATGGTCCCTGTGCTCCGCACCGCAGACCATCCGCTCGAAGAGACCCTGGCCAGGCAACTCCTCTTCCTGCTCAAGCGCCTTGGGCGTGACTGCGGCGCGGAGATCATTCGAATCACCGACCCGCATCCCTCGGCCGTAGCCAAGGCAGCCGGTGGGGATGACGGCTTCTTCGAGCACGATGGCAGGCTCGTGGCTCTCCTGGTGAACGTATGCGGCACGGCAGCCGAGGTGGAGGCAGTGGCCGGCGGGCTCGCTCGCGAGCTGACCGTGGAGGCAGCCGCCCTACATGAGGGCATGCCCGCCGAGGTAGCCGCCGTGGTGGAACGCGCCTGGTGGCCGGCGAAGGTCATCGACTCCGGGTTGCTGTCCTTCGTGGTGCCGATCAAACCGCGATGGTCCACCGAACTGTTCAACGTCCCGGCCATGCTCCTGCCGCGCAGCGACGTCCTGGGCATCAGTAGGGAGCACGTCTACTACCGCTCGTCGGGGCATCGAGGCGAGAGCGTTCCCGCCCGCCTCCTCTGGTACGTCAGTGAGGGGCCTGCCGGTGTGGAAAGCCAGATGATCGTGGGCAGCTCACGGCTGGACGAGGTGCTCATCGACACACCCGATGCCCTTTTCTCGAAATTCGAACACCTGGGCGTATATGGTCGAGCTGAGGTTCAGGAAGTGGCTGGTGCCGCCTCGGGTCAAGCCATGGCGCTGAGGTTCTCGGACACCGAGATCTTCCCCAGGTCGGTGACGCTGAGGCGATTGACCTCGCTGGCCGGGGAGCTGGGACTACCTTGGTCATCGAACTCGCTGATCTCGCTGTCGAAGATCAGCAACGAGCTGTTCCAGGCGGTCTACAAAGAGGGGCACCGAAAGACGTGAACGATCCGGAACGCGCGATGCTGCTGTCCGTCCACCCGCGCTTCGCCACCGCGATCCTGGCCGGCAGCAAGACGGTGGAGGTCCGCCGCCAACGCGTCGCCGCTCCTCCCGGAACGCCCGTCCTGCTCTACGCGACTGCCCCCACCATGGCTCTGGTCGGCATGGCTCGCATCGCCTCGGTCCACGTTGCCTCCCCCAAGGAGGTCTGGTCGGCGCATCGTGCACAGACAGGGATCACCCGGCGCGAGTACGACGCGTATATGAGCGGTGCGACCCAAGCCAGCGGTCTCACCTTGGAGGACCCCGTGTCCTTCGACGAGCCGGTGACGCTCAGCGCGCTGCGCTCTGCGGGGACCTTCCACCCTCCGCAGAGCTATCGCTATCTGAAGAGTGCTGAACTGCGTCAGGTATCAGAGGCTGGGCCCGCCGTGGGCAGTGCGCTGCGGCAAGCATTGCCGGATGCGGTGCACGCGTAGCGGGCCGGGGCGTCGAGCTGATTGATCGCGCGAGCCCCTTCGCCGTTCGTTAGCCACGAACACTGCTTGGTACGCCGCCTGCCCCTGCTGCACCAACACAGTGAGGCCGGCTGTCGTGGTCGTAATCGCGCCCAGAGCCTCCTGCACGCGCAGGTACGCAGCCCTGATCCGCCCGGGCTCCGGCTGGTCGTCGGAGGCGGCCTCTTCCAGCACTTCGACGTCGTGGATCAGTGCTTCCTGCTGGTCCGACGAGGCTCCGAGCGTCGGGGCCAACTGCCGCACCAGAGTCGCGAACTCGGCGAGCGCGGAGGCATCGAAGCCGAAGCTGTTGTTCTGCACCACACTTTGCTGGGACCCGGCGACGATCCCGGAGGAGTTGGTGATGTTGTACGTGTCGCCGGTGTGCTGCTGGCGGCTTAGATAGTCGCTCACTGTTCCTCCGGACAGTACGCAGTCAGTGCCTGAGTCAGTGACTTCGGCCTTGATCGAACTTGCGGTGCTTGGGTCCTCGTTTGCGCGGCGGACAAGCCCCCGCCGAGTCAGGTGCTCCAGCGCGCCGAGGATCTCGTCCACGGACAGAGAGTCGCCCGCGAAGTACGAGCCCGGCGCTTCCACGAACGCCATGACCTCTACGTTTTCTCGACCACGACCGGTCTGGAACAGCCAGTACAGCAAGGCGTCGCATGCGTGGACGAACCGTGCCACCGAGTCGGCTTGCAGCGTCCTCAGCTGTTGAGCCGCCAGCGTCCCCTCGTCGGTGAAGAAGACCTGGGAGTTAGCGCCGGAGAGGTCCCGGGAGATCTCGACGAGCCCGTGCTGCTCCAGTTGCAACGCCATGGTTTTGGCCTCGGCTGAGGGAAGTCCTTCGGAGTCGACATAGACCGAGACGTCGGCGGCCACTCCTGGCTGGAGGGCAGCCAGATCGTCAAGCCACACGAGTAGACGCGAGAGATGCGGGTCCTTCTCGATGCCTGCGTTCACGGGTGAAGCAGACGGGATTTCTGGGGTATCCACCTGGACTGGGACGCGGATGGGATGCTTGCGGGCCGCCCGCTCGAATTCCTTCGCGATCTCTCGCTGCATATTCTCGATGGCCCGCTTGTTGATCTCGAACCCGGCCATGCGCGGCCTCCTGTCGTCGGGGACATCAAGAAGCCTAATGAGCACCACTGACAACGCGGCTCCCGAAGAGATGGCGGGGCCCCGGCGGAGAGCCGACAGCGGCCGCGTCGGCTCCGATCAGGCATCGCGTGCCGGGCTCTGCACGTAGCTGCCGCGAACTACGGCTTTGCGTAAGCGACTTCGCAGGCGCAGTCCTCAGTAGTGACGCAGGTCACTCAAAATGCGTCTCACCATTTGAGACGCCAGGGAGTCGAGTTACCTAAAGTGGCCGCCGAACACCCCTGAGGTGCCGCGTTGAGCTCGACTTAGGGCACGCGGAGGGCACGCCACCCTCAAATTGGTCTAGACAACAAACAAACCCCAGGCTACTGACCTGGGGTTTCATCATGGAGCGGGTGACGAGAATCGAACTCGCGCTCTCAGCTTGGGAAGCTGATGTTCTACCATTAAACTACACCCGCGTAAGACGCCGACCGGAGTCGGTGTCCGAACGCATCGTCACCTTACCTCATCCCCGGCCCCCGGCGCTGAAGCCGTGGGGCCCGCGTGCGTTTCGGGGGGCGATGAGGCTGCGGGGGGCCGGAGTTGGGGCGTACGGTGGAGGGGGCGGTGAGGGTCCGGGGGAGGTCGGAGAGCCCCCTGGAGAGTCGTTCCATTGATCCCGTAATGTGGCATTTGTCGTCAGGTGATCAGTAGCCGGACGCGGCTCTTGGGGAAGGGACTCTTGGACTTGATGGAGCGCACCGTCGTCCGTTGTGCCGATGGGCACGTGTTCAGCACCGCTTCGTTCCCGATGCAGCAGGCCGAGCGGCTCGGACCCGGCCGGCTCGTCCGGTGTCCACGGTGTGCCCGGCTCCGCAGTGTGGTGCCGGTCAGCCTGGAGAGGCAGAAGTATTAGGGGTGGGGCAGAGCAGCAGCGGGCGCGCGGGTGGCTGGATTGTGGCCGGTCCGCGCGCCTTGCGTATCCTCAGGGCGTGCTTCTCTCAGACAAGGACATCCGGGCCGAGATCGACGCCGGGCGGGTGGTGATCGATCCCTACGACAAATCCATGGTGCAGCCCTCGAGTGTCGACGTGCGGCTGGACCGGTTCTTCCGGGTGTTCGAGAACCACCGCTACCCGCACATCGACCCCTCCGTCGAGCAGGCCGATCTGACGCGTCTCGTGGAGCCCGAGGGTGACGAGCCGTTCATCCTGCATCCCGGGGAGTTCGTCCTCGCCAGTACGTACGAGGTCATCACGCTTCCCGACGATCTAGCCTCGCGGCTCGAGGGGAAGAGCTCGCTCGGGCGGCTGGGCCTTGTCACCCACTCCACCGCCGGGTTCATCGACCCCGGTTTCTCCGGGCATGTGACGCTGGAGCTCTCCAACCTCGCCACCCTGCCCATCAAGCTGTGGCCGGGCATGAAGATCGGCCAGCTGTGCATGTTCCGGCTGAGCTCGCCGGCCGAGTTCCCGTACGGGAGCGAGCGGTACGGCTCCCGGTACCAGGGGCAGCGCGGGCCCACCGCCTCCCGGTCCTACCTCAACTTCCACCGGACCCAGGTGTGAGCGGAGAGAGCGCGGTGAGCGGTGTGCGGGAGAACCTGACCTACGAGGCCTTCGGGCACGCCGTGCGCGAGCTCGCGCAGGCCATCGCCGACGACGGGTACGAGCCGGACATCGTGCTCAGCGTCGCGCGCGGGGGCGTGTTCGTCGCAGGTGGGCTCGCCTACGCCCTCGACTGCAAGAACATCCACCTGGTGAACGTCGAGTTCTACACGGGCGTGGGCACCACCCTCGACATGCCCGTCATGCTCGCTCCCGTTCCCAACGCCATCGACTTCTCCGACAAGAAGGTGCTCATCACCGACGACGTCGCCGACACGGGCAAGACGCTGAAGCTCGTACGCGACTTCTGTCTCGACACCGTCGCCGAGGTGCGCTCCGCCGTCGTCTACGAGAAGTCGCAGTCGCTGGTGAAGTGCGAGTACGTGTGGAAGCGGACCGACGACTGGATCAACTTCCCGTGGAGTGTGCTGCCCCCGGTGCACAGGTCGGGAGAGACGGCCAAGGAGAACAAGGAAGCGCTCTGAGCGCGGAGCTGTTGGAACGACTGCGCGCCATGCACTGCTCGGAACCAGTCGTGGTCGGTTGACCGCGTCGGACGACTCGGGCATCGAGGAGACCAAGGGCTCCCGGCAGTGAGCCGGGAGCCCTTGGTGTCGTACGAGGTGTGTGTCAGAACGTTCCCAGCTTCACGATCGAGAGCAGGGCGATCAGCTGGATCGCCGAGGCGCCCAGGGCCTTCGGCCAGGGCAGGTCGTGGGAGCGGCTGACCATCATCGTCAGCAGCGCACCCGCCGCGACCCAGGTCGCCCAGCCGAGGGCCTGCACGAAGGTCGCGTTGCCGCCGAAGAACATGGCGAAGACCAGACGGGGCGCATCGGTCAGGGACATGATCAGCATGGAGAGGCCGACGGTGGGCTGCCAGGCGCCGTCGCCGCCGAGCTGGCGGGCCAGGGTGTGGGTCACCACCCCCAGGATGAAGGACGAGAGGACCAGCGCGACGGCCGTCGTCAGGACGATGGGCACCGCGTTGGCCAGGGTGGCGTTGATCGCGTCCGAGCGTGCGCCGTCGAAGCCGAAGACCGCGAGGAGGCCGTAGAGGAAGGTCACGATGAGGGCCGGGCCCCACATCGTGTAGTCCCGCATCTGGAGGAAGGTCTGGGCGGGGGAGAAGACGATGCCTCTCAGGAGGTCCTTCCAGTGCAGGCGGGGCCCTGCGGGGGCCGCCGGGGCCGAGCCCGCGCGGTAGGTGCCGCCCTGGTTGTACGGGTCCTCGCCGACCGTGAACGCCTGGGTGTGGCCCGGGTTGTTGGCCGCGTACGGGTCCGGGTTGCCCTGCGGTGCGTAGGCGCCGCCGTCGCCGAAGTACTCCGGCTCGCCGTACCCGCCGCCGTTGCCCTGCGGCCACTGGCCGCCGCCGTTCCCGTACTGCTGCTGCCCGGGGTGGGGCCGCGGCGCCGGGGGCCCGCCGTACGACGGGCGGCCCTGCGGCGCCTGCTGTCCGTACGGGGGTTGTTGCGGTCGCGTTTGCGGAGCGCCGTTGTTCCGGGCGCCGCGTCCGATCCTGAATCCAGCCACGTCTTCGAACGTACCTGGTCCCGGAGAGTGACGTGACGGGCCCGGTGCTTCGGGCCCGGCTTTGCTGCCGAGCTGTGACATCCCTTAAGGGGACGGTAAAGAACCCCCTAGGGAGGAGCCGGGCCCGAGGGTGAGGACCCGGCTCCGGTACGGGGGTTGGTCAGTCGGCGAAGTTGGCGCCGAAGTACGGTGTGCCGGTCGTCGCGACGCCCGAGGTGTTCGGGGTGATCGAGCGGGAGCCGGTGGTGGTGATCCTGGTGCCGTCGGACGGCAGGTAGGTCACCGCGCCGTCGCCGCCGTTCTCGGCGGAGCCGACGGTGAGGTCGGCCTTGCCGTCGCCGGTGACGTCGTCGAGCTTGAGGTCGAGGCCGAACATGTCGCCGTCCTCGTCGTCCCCCGGCACGCCCGGGGTGGACTGGGCGAAGGACTGGGCCCCGGAGGCGGTGTTCAGGCCGCTCGAGGTGCCGTAGAGGACGGTGACCGCGCCGGTGTCGGCGTTGCTGCCGAGGTCCTCGCCGGCCACGCCGATCGCGAGGTCGAGGAAGCCGTCGCCGTTGATGTCGCCCAGGTCGAGCTCGTAGCCGAACATGTCCCTGGACTCGGAGCCGCCGGGGACGTTCCCGGTGTCCTGGGTGATGCCGGTGGAGGTGCCGGGGCCGGAGGCGGAGCCGTAGGTGACCCAGACCTTGCCGCCCTTGGCGGAGTCGGGGATGGTTGTGCCGTCGGAGGTGGTGGCGTCCCAGTTGGCGCCGCTGACGATGTCGCCGTAGCCGTCGCCGTTGATGTCGCCGATCGCGGTGATCACGCCGGGCTTGAGGGCCTTGGCGGAGGTGACGTTCAGGCCGCTCGCGCTGCCCGGGATGTAGTAGTTGCGGTTCCAGCCGTAGGCGGTCTGCGTCTCGAAGCCGTCGACGACCAGGTCGGTGCGTTTGTCGCCGTTGATGTCGCCGGCGGTCAGGTTGAGGGGGCCGTTGGCCCCGCCCCCGCTCTGGATGGCGGGCTTGATCGTGTAGCGACCGCCGGGCGTACCCGTGGAGCTGAAGCCGCCCTTGAAGACGTAGATGGTGGAGGCGGAGCTGCCGACGGCCAGGTCGGCCTTGCCGTCGCCGTCGAAGTCGCCGGCCGCGAGGTTCTTGCCCCAGAGGTCGTGGCTGGACGGTGCCGGGTCGGAGACCGTGACGCCCTTGCCGGTGAGGCCCGATGCGGAGCCCCAGAGGATCGCGAGTGTGCCGCCGTCGGTGTCGGTGCCGACCTTCTCGTGCGGGGAGCTGACCGCCAGGTCGTCGTAGCCGTCGCCGTTGAAGTCGGCGTACGCGGTGTCCGAGGCGAAGGCGTCACCGGCCTCGGCGGCGCCGGGGACGCCGGCGCTGTTCTGGCTGAGGGTGGTGCGCTTGGCGGAGGAGAGGCCGGTGGCGGTGCCGTAGAGGACGACCAGCTGGCCGGCGTTCTTCAGGCCGTTCACATAGGCGCCGGAGGCCGAGAAGGCGACGTCGCCCATCCCGTCGCCGTTGAAGTCGGCCTTCGGGACGTGCGTGGAGTCGGCGGCCGTCGCCGTCGCGGACGAGAACGTCAGCAGACCGCCCGTCAGAGCGACGGCGGTGGCCGACGCGAGGGCGAGTCGCAGAGGCTTGTGCATGCGGGTTTTCTCCTGCGGCATGCGGGGGATGCCTGGCGGGCATCCGCAGTCGGTGGGGTGCGAGCCGACCCGGGTTCGCCGGGAGTTGTCCTCGGGTTCATGGGTCGGTCGGCGATCAGGAGACCCGCGATGGGGCGTAAGGGTTGTACGTGATTTCGGTAAAGGTTCGAGGCCGCAGTGGCTGCTGTGTGTGTTGTGCCTGGTGTGGCTGGTGGTCGGTGGGTTGATCGAGGACGGTCAGTCGGCGAGTGAGAGATCCGATCTGGCGGCCGGGGTCGCGCCATACGGGTGAAGTGTGCCGACGCAGGCCCGTGCGGGGTGCGGTCACCGGCCCGGCGTCCTTGACTGGGAGTCGGTATCCGTCGGTCCCACAGGGGAGAAGACATGGCAGGGCGTCTGACGAAGAGGACCACCCGGTGTTGTGCGGTTGTGCTGCTGACGGCCTGCGCCGGGGCCGGCATGACCAGCTGTTCCAACAATTCGGGGACGCCGTCGACCAGCCACAGCAAGGCGGCCTCAGCCGCCTCCTCGGTGGCCTCGGCGGTCGCATCCGCCGTGCCGTCCTTGGCCTCGCAGGGTGCCTCCGCGCTGGCTTCGGCCTCGGCTGAGGCCAAACGGCGCCTGGGCGAGGTGAAGAACGCGGTCAACGCAAAGGACGACGTACATCTGGGTGCCCCGGCCACGGATGCCGAGGGGCGAAGCACCGTGGCCGTGAGCGTGCACAACAGCGCGGGCTCGGCGAAGTCGTTCCTGGTCCAGGTCGACTTCCGTGACCAGGGGGGCAATCTCCTGGACACCACCGTGGTGACGCTCAGCGATGTCGGGGCGGGGAAGGACGGCAAGGCCACGGCTCGCAGCAACCGCAAGCTGTCCGGTCCCGTCCGCGCCGAAGTCGCCAGGGCCCTGCGTTACTAGGCACCGCATGCCGTGCGTCGCCGGACGCGCCGTCACGCGCGAGCGTCTCGTCAGAACACTGACGTTCTGGCTCCGTCCGGCTTTCGCCCTACGGGTCGTCAACCGCTTCCAGAAGATCGTGGGCTTCGACCGCTCCATCGCGCTCGCCTCGAGCGCCCTGACCGCACTCGTTCCCCTCGCCATCCTCGCCGGTGCCGTCCTGAGCGGCGTCGTGCGGTACGACGCGGCAGAGCGCATCATCAACCGTTACCACCTCACCGGCAGCGGCGCAGAAGCCGTGCACATGCTCCTTGACCCGCCGGAGGGCGCCAGTGCGAGCGTGGGCCTGCTCGGCGTGGTCTTCCTGACGATCTCGACGCTGAGTTTCGCCCGAGCCGTTCAGCGTCTGTTCGAACAAGCCTGGGAACTCAAGCCCCTCAGCGTGCGCAACACCCGCAACGACCTGCTGTGGATCGTCAGTGTCGGCGCCTACGCGGCGGTCCTCGGCTGGATCCAGGCGATGCTCGGCGGGGGCAGGCTCGGCCTGACAGCGGCGTTGTGCGAGGCGCCGGTGACCGCAGTCTTCCTCATCTGGAGCGGCTGCATTCTGTCCGACAAACGGATCGGCCCGTCGAAGCTGCTCCCCTTCGGGATCATTGCGGCGGTACTGACGGCGGCCTACTCGGTGGGCGCGAACGTGTACCTGCCCAGGCTGTTCAACTCCTACGCCGCCCGTTACGGAGCAGTCGGCGCCGTCTTCGCGATGATCTCGGCGCTGTTCGCGGCCATGCTGGTGGTCGTGGCCTCAGCAGCGCTGGGACGGGAGATGCACGACGAACTCACCCGGATCCGCGCGGGGAGCCGACCGTTGGATCACGAGGTCCGCCGCCAGTGGGACAGCGTTCTCGAGCAGGCGCGTATGCGCTGGCGTACCGCCCGAGAACAGGTCACACATCACCGTCCCAAGGACTGAGCCACGCCAGGGAGCCGACGGCGACCCCGCAGACCGATCCCGTTCTTAACCCTGCGGCGTTTGTCGTACCGGTGATCTAAGGTCGTGCCGTTCGTCACCGCCGGGGACATGACAGGTTTGTCAGACCGGGTCCGTTGAGTGAATCCATGCAAACCTCTTCAAACATAAGGACGTTGATGAGACGCAACTCCCTCACCGGCTTGACCGCCGTGTTCGCCTCCGCTGTGGGTCTGGCCGCGTCGTTGCTTGTCGCGGGCCCGGCCGGTGCTGTTTCCAGCCAGCCGGTGATCACTCTGGACGCGCCGACTCCGGCGGCCCTGCCGGCTGCTCCTGCCACGGCGGGCGTGTCCTTCGACTTCCACACCAAGACGAAGAACCTCAGGGCCGACGATGCCACGCTGACCGTGGACGCCCGGGGTCTGTCGAAGATCGCCAAGGTGACGTTCTCGAGCAACTGCACCGCCCATGGCCTGGTCGCCACGTGTTGGGAGATGTTCGAGTCCGGCTCCGATCCCAAGAACGGACTCGGGTCCGTGACCCAGCTGACCCTGACCGCACTCCGAGGCAGTCGGCTGGGCGCCACGGGAACGTACAAGATCACCGGCCGGTCCGCGCACGCGCAGATCGTGGGTGGCACGGGATCGGTCACCGTGGGAGGACCGTCCTTCGGCCTGAACCGCCTCGCCGACCACACCAACCTGAAAGTCGGCAGCACCCTCACGGAACCGGTCCGGTTCACCAACGTCGGCGACCGTCCCGCCCGCGGTGTGCAGACCGTACTGGCAGCCTCACCGGGCCTGGACTTCACCGACCACTACTCCAACTGCCAGTACGGTTCCAACGGCACCGTCCACTTCGCCAAGTGCTATCCCAAGGGTGCCATCGACATCGCGGAGACGGCCGCTCTGTCCGCCCCGGTGCGCCTGCATGTGAACTCCACCGCCCTGTTCACCTACCTCGACGTCCTCACCGCGCCGCTCGGCCAGCCCGGCTGGCCGGACGGCCAGGGCATCAAGTGGACGTGGGGCAAAAAGTCTGCGCCCGCGCTCAAACTGAGGGTGATCAAGGCAGGTCGGCACTCTTCGGCCCCGGCGGGATCGGTCTCCCTGCCGCAGACCGACAACGTCACCGACTATGGAATCGCTTCCCTCAAGGTCCGCAACACGGCCGACTTCGCAGTCTCCGGCGCGAGTGCTCAAGCGGGTGCCGGCACGTCCGCGACCCTCGGCTTCCACCTGGCTGCCAACGGTCCGGCGACGCTGTACGACCGCAGCGGCGGTGAGGGAGTACCCACCGCCTGGGTGACGCTCCCGCCCGGCACCACCGCCGTCGGCCACTCGGCCAACTGCGCTCCGTGGCAGGAGGACAATCCGACCGCCAAGGCCAAGGGGCCCTACGTCTGCAGACTGCCGGGCTTCATCGTGTCCAAGGGGCAGGTCACCGACTTCGCCCTGACCCTGCGGGTCGACGACGTGGTCACCCATGCCGCAGGGAGCGTCCAGCTGGTCTGGGGCCCGGATCCGGCCCACTCCCACCGGCCCGACTTCGAACCGGACAGCCGCAACGACTCCGCCGCCCTCACCATGAACTGAGCCGCAGTCCCCTGGCCAGCCAATGCGGGCGTCGGGCCGTCCCGCCTCAGGACCGATCGCTTCGCGGCGCCTGTGCCCATGTCGGGCGTCATTCTGCCGCTCACGCTTCTCTGATCACCTGTGCGGCAGGATGGATCCATGAGCGTAGTGAAGATCAATGTGCTGACCGTGCCCGCTGAGCAGCGGGAGGTGCTGGAGAAGCGGTTCGCCTCCCGGGCTCACGCCGTGGAGAGTTCCGACGGTTTCGAGTGGTTCGAACTTCTCCGGCCGGTCGAGGGGACCGACCAGTACCTGGTGTACACGCGGTGGCGGGACGAGGCGTCCTTCCAGGCGTGGACGGAGGGGCCGATGAAGTCCGCCCACCAGGGTGGTGGCGAGGGCGGCGAGCGTCCGAAGCCCGCGGCCAGTGGCTCGACGCTGTGGTCGTTCGAGGTGGTGCAGCAGGCGGGGCCGAAGGGCGCGTAGTGTCCGCGCGCTGCGCCGGGGCCGACGTCATGGGGTGTCGGCCCCGGCCTGTTCGTCTACGAGGGTTCGCACGCGGGGCAGTTGAGCGGGACGCCCAGGCAGGCGTGCAGGACCTGGCCGAGTCGTCGGTCCACGGCCGCGTTCTCAGCGGCTGACTCCTGCGGGTTCCCTGAGGGGACGAGTGCGTACGGCAGGGCCGCGGTGAGTACGGCGAGTGTGACGGAGTCCTGCTCGGCGCCCCGGGGCAGATGACCGGTGACGTGGTCGCTCAACCAGTGCCAGGCCAGTTGGTGCCAGGCCGTGGTCGGGTGGAGCACGGCGGCGTACGTCAGTGCCGGATCGGTCCTTGCCATGGCCCGCACGACCGGGTGGCCGCGCAACAGGCCCGCGGCCCGGACCACCGTGCGCACGGCGAGACAGTTCTCGGACAGCGGCCCCCCGGGCACCTCGCGGGCCCTGTGCAGTACGCGTCGGAGCTCGTGCAGTGTGGCTTCTTCGAGCAACGCCCGGGGGCTGCGCCAGTTCCGGTAGATGAACGGGCGGTTGGTGTCGGCCAGGCGGGCGATGTGCGTCACGCCGACGCGCCGCGGCCCGTGCTCGGCCAGCGCGTCCAGAACCGCGCGGTGAACGGTGACGGTGCTCATTCCCGCGAGTGTGGTGCCGGGGGCGGGGTGGGTGTCCGGGAAATGTGTGTCGGTTTCCCTGAAAGTGTCACAGTTTTTCTTGGGAAGGGGTCCCGCTCAGGCCGTCGGGTACTGCGCGTCGCGGAGAGCCGGGGGCGGCGGCTGGGCGGATGAGCTGGACGCCGTACGATCTCCACGCACTGACCGCGCACTACGGCGCCCCGCCTCGAAAGAGACGGGGCGCCGTGGCTGTCCTGAGGACTACTTCACCGGCTCCGGCTCCGGTGCGCTCTCCGACGCCTCCTCGCCTGCCGGGTCCACCGGGGTCTTGACCGACTCCAGGAGCAGCTGGGCCACGTCCACCACCTGGATCGACTCCTTGGCCTTGCCCTCGTTCTTCTTGCCGTTCACGGAGTCCGTGAGCATGACGAGGCAGAACGGGCAGGCCGTCGAGACGATGTCCGGGTTCAGCGAAAGAGCTTCGTCGACGCGCTCGTTGTTGATGCGCTTGCCGATCCGCTCCTCCATCCACATGCGCGCACCGCCGGCGCCGCAGCAGAAGCCGCGCTCCTTGTGGCGGTGCATCTCCTCGTTGCGCAGGCCCGGGACGTTCGCGATGATCTCGCGCGGCGGCGTGTAGATCTTGTTGTGGCGGCCCAGGTAGCAGGGGTCGTGGTACGTGATGATGCCCTCGACCGGGGTGACCGGGACCAGCTTGCCCTCGTCGACGAGGTGCTGCAGCAGCTGGGTGTGGTGGATGACCTCGTAGTCGCCGCCGAGCTGCGGGTACTCGTTGCCGATCGTGTTCAGGCAGTGCGGGCAGGTCGCGACGATCTTCTTCGCGGACTTCGGCTTGGCGGACTCCGGGACCACCTTGCCGTCGTCGTCGAGCTCCTCGCCGAACGCCATGTTCAGCGCCATGACGTTCTCCATGCCGAGCTCCTGGAACAGGGGCTCGTTGCCCAGGCGGCGGGCGGAGTCACCGGTGCACTTCTCGTCACCGCCCATGATCGCGAACTTGACGCCCGCGATGTGCAGTAGTTCGGCGAACGCCTTGGTGGTCTTCTTGGCACGGTCCTCCAGTGAGCCCGCGCAGCCGACCCAGTACAGGTACTCCACCTCGGTGAGGTCCTCGATGTCCTGGCCGACGACCGGGACCTCGAACTCGACCTCCTTGAGCCACTCCAGGCGCTGCTTCTTCGCCAGGCCCCAGGGGTTGCCCTTCTTCTCCAGGTTCTTGAGCATCGTGCCCGCCTCGGACGGGAACGCGGACTCGATCATCACCTGGTAGCGGCGCATGTCGACGATGTGGTCGATGTGCTCGATGTCCACCGGGCACTGCTCGACGCAGGCGCCGCAGGTGGTGCAGGACCACAGGACGTCCGGGTCGATGACGCCGTTCTCCTCGGCGGTGCCGATCAGCGGGCGCTCGGCCTCGGCGAGAGCCGCGGCCGGGACGTCCTTGAGCTGCTCCTCGGACGCCTTCTCCTCGCCCTCCATGGACTTGCCGCCACCCGCGAGCAGGTAGGGCGCCTTGGCATGCGCGTGGTCGCGCAGGGACATGATCAGGAGCTTGGGGGAGAGGGGCTTGCCCGTGTTCCAGGCGGGGCACTGCGACTGGCAGCGGCCGCACTCGGTGCAGGTGGAGAAGTCCAGCAGGCCCTTCCAGGAGAACTGCTCGACCTGGGAGACGCCGAAGACGTCGTCGTCACCGGGGTCGGTGAAGTCGATCGGCTTGCCGCCCGAGGTCATCGGCTGCAGGGCGCCCAGAGCCGTCGAGCCGTCCGCGTTGCGCTTGAACCAGATGTTCGGGAAGGCCAGGAAGCGATGCCAGGCCACACCCATGTTGGTGTTCAGCGAGACCACGATCATCCAGATGAACGAGGTGCTGATCTTGATCATCGCGACCAGGTAGATCAGGTTCTGCAGCGCGGAGACCGAGAGCCCCTTGAAGGCCACCACCAGCGGGTACGACGCGAAGTACGAGGCGTCGTAGCCGTCCACGTGATGGATCGCGCCCTCCAGGCCGCGCAGCACGTAGATCGCGAGGCCGATGGTGAGGATGACGTACTCGACGAAGTACGCCTGACCCGACTTGGAGCCCGCGAAGCGGGACTTGCGGCCGGGGCGGGAGGGCAGGTTCAGCAGGCGGATCGTCATCAGTACGACGATGCCGAGGACCGTCATCACGCCGATGAACTCGGTGTACATCTCCAGCGGCAGCCAGTCGCCGACGATGGGCAGTGTCCAGTCGGCCTGGAAGAGCTGGCCGAAGGCCTGCGCCAGGGTCGGCGGCAGCGTCAGGAAGCCGACCGCCACGAACCAGTGGGCGAAGCCCACGATGCCCCAGCGGTTCATCCGCGTGTGGCCGAGGAACTCCCTGACAAGGGTCACGCTGCGCGCGTACGGGTTGTCGGTCCGGGTGCCGGCGGGCACCCGCTGGCCCAGTTTGAAGTACCGGACGAACTGACCGATGGCGCGTGCGAGCAGCGCAACGCCGACCACGGTCAGCACCAGCGACACGATGATCGCGGCGAGTTGCATTTGGGGGCTCCTCGGGACTGCGAGGGTCATTACTAAGCGGTAACTTATGTAGTCCGATCGAGACTACCCCCATCCTCCGTCGCACTGTAACCGGGCGGGCGGTGATCTGTGTCGCTGAGGGTTGCCTTAAGGCTGCGACCAGGCCTGCGACGATGCGATCGTGTTATTCATGCCAAATTGGTACATTTGCGCCTAACTTAGACCCGTGCTATACGGGATCGCCGCCGCCACCACCGCCCTGCTGCTCGCCGCCGTGCTCACCGCACTGCTGCGGGTGCCCGCACTGCGCCTCGGCGTCGTCGAGCGGAGACGGCAGCGGCAGCGGCCCGTGCCGCTGCTCGGCGGTCTGGCCGTGGTGCTCGCCACCTGCGCGGTGGCGGTGGCCATGGACCGGACCGGCGTCGCGCCCCTCGGTGCCGGGGTGGGGCGCCTGCTGGTCGCGGGCGGCGCCGTCGCCGCGCTCGGGCTCGTCGCGGACGTGGGGCGGGTCAAGGCGCGGGTCCTCGTCGCCGGTACGGCCGTGGCCGCGGCCAGTGTGGTGCCGTACGAGGAGACCGGAGTGCCGGCCGGGCTGCTCGCCGTCGGCTGGATCGTCTTCGTCGCCATCGGGTTCAAGGCGCTCGACCACGCGGATGCTCTCGCGGGGACCGTCGGGGTGCTGACCGCCTTCGGGGTCGGGGCCTGTGCGGCGGCCGAGCTGATGGACGGGCTCGCGGTGCTGCTGAGCGTGCTGGCCGCCGCGCTGACCGGGTTCCTCATGCACAACTGGCCGCCCGCGCGCATGGGGCTCGGCGCGTGCGGGTCGCTGTTCACGGGGTTCCTGCTCGCCGCGTCGGCCGTGTTCACCCGGGCGGGCTATGCGCTCGCCCCCAGTGCGGGAGTGCTGTTCTCGCTCACCGCCCTGGCGAGTGCGGACGTACTCCTCGTGGTCCTGTCGCGGCGGCTGGCCGGGCGGCCGTTGCTGCGCGGCGGACCCGACCATGTCGCCCACCGGCTGCGGCGGTTGGGGCTGACTCCACAGGGGGCGACCGTGCTGCCCGGAATCGGCGCCTTCGCCGGGGTGTTCGTCGGGGTGCTCATGCACATCGGGTGGACCGCCCTGTCCGGCGTCTACTGGGTTGGAGCGGTGGCACTCGTCGTCGTACTCATGCTCCTTCGGGTGCCTGTCTACGGTCTCCGACGGTCCGTGCCCACACAATCGACGCAGGTCAGCGGCCCATTGCGTGTAAGGAACGGATAAGAGTTGAGTCGGTCCGACTCAGGTCTGTTGACCCATCGCCGGGTGTCGTGCACACTTGAGTCCGTTCCACTCAAGTCAGCTGGAGGAATTCACCATGGCACGTGCGGTCGGCATCGACCTGGGCACGACTAACTCCGTCGTCAGCGTTCTGGAGGGCGGCGAGCCCACCGTCATCACCAACGCCGAGGGTGCCAGGACCACGCCGTCCGTCGTCGCCTTCGCGAAGAACGGTGAGGTGCTCGTCGGCGAGGTCGCCAAGCGCCAGGCGGTCACGAACGTGGACCGGACCATCCGTTCCGTGAAGCGCCACATGGGCACGGACTGGAAGATCGAGCTCGACGGGAAGCCCTTCAACCCGCAGCAGATCTCCGCGTTCATCCTGCAGAAGCTGAAGCGGGACGCCGAGGCCTACCTGGGCGAGAAGGTGACCGACGCGGTCATCACCGTCCCGGCCTACTTCAACGACTCCGAGCGTCAGGCGACGAAGGAGGCCGGCGAGATCGCCGGCCTGAACGTCCTGCGCATCGTGAACGAGCCGACCGCGGCGGCGCTCGCGTACGGCCTCGACAAGGACGACCAGACGATCCTCGTCTTCGACCTCGGTGGCGGCACCTTCGACGTGTCCCTGCTGGAGATCGGTGACGGCGTCGTCGAGGTGAAGGCCACCAACGGCGACAACCACCTCGGTGGTGACGACTGGGACCAGCGCATCGTCGACTACCTGGTCAAGCAGTTCGCCGGCGGTCACGGCGTGGACCTCGGCAAGGACAAGATGGCCCTGCAGCGTCTGCGTGAGGCTGCCGAGAAGGCCAAGATCGAGCTGTCCTCGTCCACCGAGACCTCGATCAACCTGCCCTACATCACCGCGTCCGCCGAGGGCCCGCTGCACCTGGACGAGAA
Source organism: Streptomyces sp. NPDC051172 (assembly GCF_040682555.1). Lineage (NCBI taxonomy): Bacteria > Bacillati > Actinomycetota > Actinomycetes > Kitasatosporales > Streptomycetaceae > Streptomyces > Streptomyces sp. NPDC051172. Next base: position 92,673 of record NZ_JBFBBE010000002.1, on the reverse strand, counting down.
GCTCACCCGGGCTCAGTTCCAGCAGCTGACGGCCGACCTGCTGGAGCGCTGCAAGACGCCGTTCCACAACGTCATCAAGGACGCGGGCATCTCCATCAACGAGATCGACCACGTCGTCCTCGTCGGCGGTTCCACCCGTATGCCCGCCGTCGCCGAGCTCGTTCGCGAGCTGACCGGCGGCAAGGACGCCAACAAGGGCGTCAACCCGGACGAGGTCGTCGCCATCGGCGCCGCCCTGCAGGCCGGTGTCCTCAAGGGTGAGGTCAAGGACGTCCTGCTCCTCGACGTGACCCCGCTGTCCCTCGGCATCGAGACCAAGGGCGGCATCATGACCAAGCTCATCGAGCGGAACACGACGATCCCGACCAAGCGGTCCGAGATCTTCACCACCGCCGAGGACAACCAGCCGTCCGTGCAGATCCAGGTCTACCAGGGCGAGCGCGAGATCGCGGCGTACAACAAGAAGCTCGGGATGTTCGAGCTGACCGGTCTGCCGCCGGCCCCGCGCGGTGTCCCGCAGATCGAGGTCGCCTTCGACATCGACGCCAACGGCATCATGCACGTGACCGCGAAGGACCTGGGCACGGGCAAGGAGCAGAAGATGACCGTCACCGGCGGCTCCTCGCTGCCGAAGGACGAGGTCGACCGGATGCGCCAGGAGGCCGAGAAGTACGCGGAGGAGGACCACGCCCGCCGCGAGGCCGCCGAGACCCGCAACCAGGGCGAGCAGCTGGTCTACCAGACGGAGAAGTTCCTCAAGGACAACGAGGACAAGGTCCCCGGCGAGATCAAGACCGAGGTCGAGGCGTCCGTCGAGGAGCTGAAGACCGCGCTCAAGGGCGAGGACACCGCCGAGATCCGCACCGCCACCGAGAAGGTCGCGGCCGTCTCGCAGAAGCTGGGCCAGGCCATGTACGCCGACGCCCAGGCCTCGCAGGCCGCCGCCGGCGGCGCCGCGGGTGCCGAGGCCCCGAAGGCCGACGACGACGTGGTGGACGCCGAGATCGTGGACGACGAGCGCAAGGACGGTGCCGCGTGACGGAGGAGACCCCGGGCTTCGACGAGAAGCCCGACGTCCCCTCCGGCGCCACCCCCGACGACGCCGAGCCGCAGGCCGCCTCCCCCTCCTCGGGGGAGGGGGCGGCCCCGGCCGGGGACGCAAGTGCACAGATCGCCGGTCTGACGGCCCAGCTGGACCAGGTGCGCAAGGCGCTCGAGGAGCGCACGGCGGACCTCCAGCGGCTCCAGGCCGAGTTCCAGAACTACCGCCGCCGGGTGGAGCGGGACCGGATCACGGTCAAGGAGATCGCCATCGCGAACCTCCTGACCGAGCTCCTGCCCGTGCTCGACGACATCGGCCGCGCCCGGGACCACGGCGAACTCGTCGGCGGATTCAAGTCCGTCGCGGAGTCGCTGGAGACCGTCGCGGCGAAGATGGGGCTGCAGCAGTTCGGCAAGGAGGGCGAGCCCTTCGACCCGACGATCCACGAGGCCCTGATGCACTCGTACGCGCCGGACGTCACGGAGACGACGTGCGTGGCGATTCTGCAGCCCGGGTATCGCTTCGGCGAGCGCACCATCCGCCCCGCGCGGGTGGCCGTCGCCGAGCCCCAGCCGGGGGCGCAGACCGTCAAGGCGGACTCCCAGGACTCCGCGGAGACGGCCGACGACAAGGAGAGCGGTGGCCCGGACGAGGGCTGAGCTCGGACCGGTCGCAGCACCGACCGCTGTATCGATGAGAGAGGAGGGGCGTCGGGGATGAGCACCAAGGACTTCATCGAGAAGGACTACTACAAGGTCCTCGGCGTCCCCAAGGACGCCACCGAGGCCGAGATCAAGAAGGCCTACCGGAAGCTCGCCCGCGAGAACCACCCGGACGCCAACAAGGGCAACGCCAAGGCCGAGGAGCGCTTCAAGGAGATCTCCGAGGCGAACGACATACTCGGCGACCCCAAGAAGCGCAAGGAGTACGACGAGGCACGCGCCCTCTTCGGCAACGGCGGCTTCCGCCCCGGGCCGGGCGGCGCAGGCGGCTCCTTCAACTTCGACCTGGGCGACCTCTTCGGAGGCGGCGCCCAGGGCGGGGGTTCCGGAGGCTTCGGCGGCGGAATCGGTGACGTCTTCGGGGGCCTGTTCAACCGGGGCGGCTCCGGTACGACCCGGGTGCAGCCCAGGCGCGGCCAGGACATCGACACCGAGGTCAGCCTCAGCTTCACCGAGGCGATCGAGGGGGCGACGGTCCCGCTGCGCATGTCCTCGCAGGCACCGTGCAAGGCCTGTTCGGGCACCGGCGACGCGAACGGCAACCCGCGGGTGTGCCCGACGTGCGTCGGCACCGGACAGGTCGCGCGGGGCTCCGGCGGCGGCTTCTCGCTCACCGACCCCTGCCCGGACTGCAAGGGCCGCGGCCTGATCGCGGAGAACCCCTGCGAGGTCTGCAAGGGCTCCGGACGCGCCAAGTCCTCGCGCACCATGCAGGTCCGCATCCCCGCCGGGGTGTCGGACAGCCAGCGCATCCGCCTGCGCGGCAAGGGCGCACCGGGCGAGCGCGGCGGTCCGGCGGGCGACCTGTACGTCACGGTGCATGTCGACGCGCACCCCGTGTTCGGCCGCAAGGGCGACAACCTCACCGTCACCATCCCGGTGACGTTCGCGGAGGCGGCGCTCGGCGGCGAGGTCAGGGTCCCCACCCTGGGCGGCCCGCCCGTCACCCTGAAGCTGCCTCCGGGCACGCCCAACGGCCGCACCATGCGCGCCCGCGGCAAGGGCGCGGTCCGCAAGGACGGCACCCGCGGCGACCTACTGGTCACCGTCGAGGTGAGTGTCCCGGCGGACCTGACGGGGAAGGCTCGTGACGCACTCGAGGCGTATCGCGAGGCGACCGCGGGCGAGGACCCGCGGGCGGAGCTGTTCAAGGCCGCGAAGGGAGCATGACCACGATGGACGGCCGTCGACGCAACCCGTACGAGCTGACCGAGGAAACCCCGGTCTACGTCATCTCGGTGGCGGCCCAGCTCTCCGGCCTGCACCCGCAGACCCTGCGCCAGTACGACCGCCTCGGCCTGGTCTCGCCCGACCGCACTCCCGGCCGCGGCCGCCGCTACTCGGCCCGTGACATCGAACTGCTGCGCACCGTCCAGCAGTTGTCGCAGGACGAGGGCATCAACCTGGCGGGCATCAAGCGGATCATCGAACTGGAGAACCAGGTCGCCGCGCTGCAGCAGCGCGTCGCCGAACTCCAGGCGGCGGTCGAGGGCGCGGCGGCGGCGATGCAGCAGCGCGAGGCGGCGGTGCACGCGTCGTACCGCCGCGATCTGGTCCCGTACCAGGAGGTGCAGCAGACCAGCGCGCTGGTGGTGTGGCGGCCGAAGCGGCAGCAGGACTGACGTACGTGTGACGAAGGGGCCCGGAGGCTGAACCTCCGGGCCCCTTCCGTATGCCGGCGTCCGGTGCGGTGGTCTGGCCGGGACTGTTCGGTCTCCTGGCCGAGAGGGGAACGGCCGTTTCAGGCTGCCGTGATCACGACTCGTGGGGAATCGGGTTGGTTGTACGGATCTTTGCCTGCCGATTGCCTGCGGTTGCATGGAGAGTCCGTAAAGAACCTTTGGAGGCGTTTCCGTCATGCCTTTACATGGTCGGCGGAGTGTTGCGTTGCGCACTCGTTAAGTAGTTGCGCTTGACGCCCGGGGGCCGCTCCGCGTTGGCTTTTCAGTCACCTGGGTTGCAAGTTGCGCCCGCGTCCGAAAGACACCAGAAGTGAGCTCCTCCATGCGTTCCACGCGTCGTACCGCCATCGCCGTGGCAGCGTCCACGATGACTCTGTCGCTCTCCTCCTGCGGCGTGCTGAACGTGTCGGGGGACAGCAGCTCGGCGAGCCCCACGAAGGGCAACGACGTCACCGTGGGGCTGCTGCTGCCGGAGACGGCCAACACCCGGTACGAGGAATTCGACTACCCCATCATCAAGAAGCAGGTCGCCTCGCTCACCAAGCAGCAGGGCAAGGTCGACTACCAGAACGCCGGCCAGAACGCGGCCAAGCAGGCGGCCCAGATGCAGAAGATGATCGACGACAAGGTCGACATCATCCTGCTGGACGCCGTGGACTCGCACGCCATCGCCGGTGAGGTGAAGAAGGCGAAGGACGCCGGTATCCCGGTCATCGCCTACGACCGGCTGGCCGAGGGCCCGATCGACGCGTACATCTCCTTCGACAACGAACTCGTCGGCGAGGTCCAGGGCCGCACCCTGCTGGAGGCGCTGGGCAGCAACGCCGACACCTCCGAGAAGATCGTCATGATGAACGGCTCGCCCACCGACCCGAACGCCAAGCAGTTCAAGGCGGGCGCACTGTCCGAGCTCAACGGCAAGGTGACGATCGCCAAGTCGTACGACACCAAGGACTGGGACCCGAAGAACGCCCAGGCCAACATGAAGGCGGCCATCGAGGCGATCGGCAAGAACAACATCGCCGCCGTCTACTCCGCCAACGACGGCATGGCGGGCGGCATCGTCACGGCCCTGGAGAACGCCGGCGTCACGAAGCTGCCGCCGCTCACCGGGCAGGACGCGCAGCTGGAGGCCGTGCAGCGGATCGTCTCGGGCGAGCAGTACATGAGCGTGTACAAGTCGTACCCGCAGGAGGCCGCCGCGGCCGCGCAGATGGCGGTGGCCAAGGTGCAGGGCAAGGAGATCGAGTTCGACGCCCTCACCCAGGACACCGTCGACAGCCCCACCAACAAGGGCATCCCCGCGCAGCTCGTCACCGTGACCGCGCTGACGAGGAAGAACATCAAGTCGACGGTCGTCGCGGACGGCATCTACAAGATCTCGCAGATCTGCACGTCGAAGTACTCGTCGGAGTGCTCGGCGATCGGCCTCAGGTAGCAGTCCTCAGGCCACCGGTACCGGCCGTCCGCCGGCCAGTACCGGCACCGCCCGCCTCGCCCGGCCCACCTCCCGCAGGTCGAGGTCCACGCAGGTGAAGTCCGGTGCCGGGCCCAGCCGGGCGCGGACCTCGCCGAGCGGTGAGACGACCAGGCTGTCGCCGACGCCCGTGGGCGCCGCACCACCGTCCTCGGTCTCGCCCGGACCGGCCTGGTCGCAGCCGACCACGAAGCTCGTGGAGTCCCGCGCCCGGGCGCGGGCCGGCAGGGTCCACTGGTCGAGCCTGCCCGGGCTATGGACACGGCCGCGCCCGCAAACTCTGCCCGCCCGGGGTCGTCATCCGTCACTTCGCCGAGAACCCGCCGCGCTACGCCGTCTCCTTCGCCCGCCGCACGGACGACCCGAACCCGGGCCGGCCAGGTTCGCGTCGTACGTACGGCAGGCGCCCCGATAGCGGCACGGCAGGGGTTCACCCCACCCGCGTGAACACCACCGACACGTCCGGCGGTCCGCCCGCCACACCCCGGTAGATGCCCTTGTGCGGGGTGACGTCGTCGTAGTCGCGGCCGCGGGCCACCACGACATGGGACTCGTCGGCGCGGGTGCGGTTGGTCGGGTCGTAGCCGCACCAGTCACCCGCCCAGTACTCGATCCAGGCGTGGCTCTGCCCGGCGACGGGCCGGTGCAGTTCGGCCTGCCGCTCCGGGTGCAGATAGCCGGAGACGTAACGGGCCGGCAGCCCCACGCCCCGCAGCAGCGCGACGGTGAGATGGGTGATGTCCTGACAGACGCCCGCGCCCTGCTCCCAGGCCTCCGCGGGCGAGGTGTTCACGCTGGTGGCGCCCGGCAGGTACGACACCCGGTCGGCGACCAGGGCGGAGACCGCGACCGCCGTCCCGTGCGCATCGAGCCCGGCCGCCGCCTTCCGCGCCTTCTTCACGAGCTTCGCCGGGACCGTCGTACGGCCGGTCGGGCTCGCGAACTCCAACAGCCGGGAGGTCGCGATGCGTTCGGCCACCTCGGCCCAGGTGGGCGCGGGCGGCAGCGCCTCCGGCGGGGACGTCTCGACCAGGCTGGAGGCGGTGATGGTGAGGTCGCCGTGCGGGTCCATCAGGTCGAAGCCGGTGACCTGGGTGCCCCAGTAGTCCCAGTACGACCAGGTGGGGGCGGTGGGGTTGACGGTGACCCGCGCGTCCAGGGTGGTCTGGCCCGGCAGTGTCAGCGGGGTCATGCGGACCTCGTTGTGCGAGGAGGCCGCGGGCTGGGCGTAGGAGACCCGGGTGGTGTGCTCGATACGGAGGCGGCGTACGCGTTCGGCGGTCATCTCACGCTCCTTCCTGGGCCCACTCGATGGGCCCCTGGTACGGGAAGAACCGCTCGGCCACCGCGTCCGCGGACGCCATGCAGGCCTGCTGCAGGTCGCTCAGCAGCGCGGGCAGCTGGTTCTCCAGAGCGTGTGTGTCCAGATATTCGAGGCGGGTGCGGAGCCGGCCGATGGGGCGGCGCGCGGGGTCCTGGCGGGGGCGGCCGAGCGCCGTCAGGCACTCCTCCGCGGTCGTGAGCGCATGCAGCGCGGAGCGCGGGAAGTCCCGGTCCAGGAGCAGGAATTCGGCCACGCGCGGGGTGTCGCCGAAACCGCTGTAGACACGGGCATACGCCTCGTCGGCGCCCGAAGCGCTCAGCAGCGTCGGCCAGTCGGGCGCGTGCACGGCGTCCAGTACGCGCACCGAGAGCAGCCGTACCGTCATGTCCACCCGCTCCAGGCTGCGCCCCAGCACCACGAATCGCCAGCTGTCGTCCCGGCTCATGGTCGAGTCGGCGAGCCCGAAGAAGAGCGCGGCCCGGCGGCGCACCAGCTCCAGATAGGCGTACGGGCCGGTACGGCGGGCCGCCATCCGCTGGTCGGCCAGCGCGTGCCAGGTGGAGTTGAGGCACTCCCACATCTCGGAGGAGATGGCCTCACGGGCGCTGCGTGCGTTCAGCCGGGCGGCGCCGATCGCCCCCTCGATGGAGCCGGTCGAGCGGGCGTCGAAGGCCAGCTGGTCCAGGACCTGCTGCATGTCGCAGGCCCCGGCTCCCGCGTCCATGCCGAGGATCGCGTACAGCGACCGGCAGGCCGCGTCCTCGTCGCGCCAGGGGTCCTCCAGCAGCCGGTGCAGATACGCGTCGAGGATGCGGCCCGTGGCGTCGGCGCGCTCGACGTAGCGGCCGGTCCAGGTCAGGGCCTCGGCTATCCGGGACAGGATCACGTCGTTCACTGCTGCTGGGCCCCTTCCTGTACGACGGCACGGGTGCCGTCGGGTCCGAGCCGGCGCGGGGCGACGGAGGGCAGCACGGCGGCCGGTTCGGGCACCGGCTGCTCGGCGGGGCCCTCCGCGAGCACCCAGGTGTCCTTGGAGCCGCCGCCCTGGCTGGAGTTGACGATCAGGTTGCCCTCCTGGAGGGCGACACGGGTCAGCCCGCCGGGAAGCACCCAGACATCGTTGCCGTCGTTCACCGCGAACGGCCTGAGGTCGATGTGACGGGGCGCCATGCGCTCGCCCGCGAGGGTGGGGGAGGTGGACAGGGCGACGGGCCGCTGGGCGATGAAGCCGCGCGGGTCGGCGGTGACGGCTTTGCGAGTGCGTTCGAGGGTGTCCTTGTCGGCCTTGGGGCCGATCACGATGCCCTGCCCTCCGGCGCCGTCGACGGGCTTGATGACCAGCTGGTCGATCTGGTCGAGAACCGCCTCCAACTGCCCCGGCTCGTCGGGCCGGTAGGACTCGACATTGGGAAGTATCGGTTCTTCGGAGAGGTAGTAGCGGATGAGATCCGGGACGTAGGTGTAGAGCAGCTTGTCGTCGGCGATCCCGTTGCCCACGGAGTTCGCAAGTGTGACGTTGCCCGCCATGGCGGCGCCCATGATGCCGGGGCAGCCGATCACCGAGTCGGGCCGGAAGTGGAGCGGGTCGAGGAAGTCGTCGTCCAGACGCCGGTATACGACATGGACGGGCACCTCGCCGCGCGTGGTCCGCATCCACACGCGGTTGCTGCGGCACACCAGATCGTGCCCCTCGACCAGCTGCACGCCCATCAGCCGGGCGAGCAGGGCGTGTTCGAAGTAGGCGGCGTTGCTCGGGCCCGGGGTGAGGACGACGACCCGTGGGTCCTGCACACCGTCGGGCGCTGCGGCGCGCAGGGCGGCGAGCAGCCGGTGGCAGTAGCCGTCGACGGGCAGGACGTGCTGTTCGGCGAAGAGGGACGGGAAGATCCGGGTCATGGCCCGGCGGTTCTCGATGACGTAACTGACCCCGCTGGGCACCCGTACGTTGTCCTCGAGCACCCGGAAGTCCCCGGCCTCGTCGCGTACGAGGTCGATGCCCGCGACATGGATGCGGACGCCGCCCGGTGGCTCGACGCCCTGTGCCGCCCGGTGGAAGTGCGGGGAGTTGAGCAGCAGCCGCCAGGGCACGACGCCGTCCTCGAAGGCGCGGGCGTGTCCGTAGGCGTCGGCGAGATAGGCCTCAAGGGCCCTGACTCTCTGGCTCACCCCGCGTTGTATGAGATCCCATTCGAGGGCGTCGAGGATGCGCGGCACCAGGTCGAGCGGCCAGGGCCGCTCCTCGCCCGCGAAGGCGTAGGTCACGCCGCGGTCCGTGAAGGCTCTGGCCATCTGGTCGGCCCGGAACCTGAGTTCACTCGGCTCGATGGGCTGTAGCGCTGCCAGCACCGGCTCGTAGGCGGTCCTGACCTCACCCGGCCGCTCAAACATCTCGTCCCACGCGTCGGCCAACGCGTACGCGTCAAATATGTCCGCCATGAGGGGACGTTAGAGGCGGGGTGTAACGAGGTGATCACTGGCGCATTTCCGCGAGCTTGCGCGGGCAGTCGTTCCGCGGGTGTGCCCGTGTCCCTCAGTGCGCAGCACCGTCAGGTTGTTGCAAGCCGCCCGGCGGAGGGCCGGAAATAGCCGGACGTATGGGGGGTTTTGGCCGCTCGCTTCGGGCCGAGCCGTGTTGCGGAGCTGGTCCGGGCCGCGCATAGTTGCGCTGCGACAGACGGTGGAACCGGGGGTGGGATGGGCGATGGCCGGGCACGGGACGGATGAGCATCCGCACGGTGCCGACCGGCTGTGCGATGCCGGGGACCGCGTGTACTCCCGGGCCGTACGGCGGGGCCGGGTGACGCGCCGGGACGCCGAACCGGTGCCGTGCCTGCTGGAGCTTGCCCTGCTGCACCCGGACCCCGACGACATGGACTGGCTGGTCCCGACGTCCCCGCAGGAGGTCATGACCAGACTGCTGCGCGGGGTGTACGACGAGGTCAGCGCGAGCCAGCGGCGGGTGGGCGCGGCGGTCGCCGCCGTTGAGCGGTACGCGGGCCTCGGCCCCGCCACGCAGGCGGGCCCGGGCGTCGGGGAGGGCGCCGCGATCCGCGTCCTCGACGGGCTCTCCCGCATCCAGGCCGCCATGGATCAGGCGACGGAGGCCTGCACCACGGAGGTCCTCACCGTCCAGCCCGGCGGCATCCGCCCCGAGCACGAGCTCACCGAGGGCCTGCACCGGGCGCTGGCGCTGCGCGGGCGGGGCGTGCGGATGCGCGACCTGTACACGCATGTGGCCCGGCACGGGCAGGGACTGCTCAACTACCTGGAGCTCATGGGCGGTTCGGTCGAGGCCCGCACCCTTGACGAGGTCATCGACCGGCTGATCCTCTTCGACCGCACGGTGGCGTTCATCCCGGCGAACGCGGACCGCACCCTGGCGCTGGAGCTGCGTCACCCGGCGCTGGTCGAGTACCTGGTCACGGTCTTCGACCGGCTGTGGCGGCTGGCGATCCCGCTGACCGCGCCGCTGCCCGACACCGGCATCGAGGGCATCTCGCACCGGGAGCAGTCGATCGCGGCGCTGCTTGCCGAGGGCCACCAGGACGCGGTGATCGCGGAGCGGCTCGGCATAAGCGTGCGGACGTGCCGGGCACACATCGCACGGTTGTCGGAGACGCTGGGCGCGGCCAGCCGCACCCAACTCGGCGTCCGTATCGCCCAGGTGGGCCTCGACGGGCCCCGCCACCCGGCGGACGTCGCCCCCTCGGTCACCCTTCCCGGTCAAGAATCCCCGACTGCCCGATGAGATAGCCGAGCTGCGCGCGGCTCTCGCTGCCCAGCGTGGCCGCCAGTTTGGCGATGTGCACGCGGGCGGTGCGGATGTTCATGCCGAGGCGGTCGGCGATGACGGCGTCGGTGTGGCCCTCGATCAGGAGGGCGGCGATGGTGCGCTGGCGGGTGGTGATGCCGCCCGGGTCGGCCTTGGTGGCGACCTGGGGGTGCATGGGGGTGGCCAGGTGCCAGAGGCGGTCGAAGATGACGGCGAAGTAGTCGATCAGGACCGGGTGACGCACTTCGAGGGCGAGGGTGCGGTCCGCGTTCGCCGGGATGAAGGCCACCGTGCGGTCGATCACGATGAGGCGCTCAGTGATCTGGTCCAGGGTGCGTGCCTCGGCGTCGCCCTTCAGCTGCTCGTAGCGGGCGGTCACGGCGGGGGAGTGGCGCTGGGTGTGCTGGTAGAGCGTGCGGATGCGGCCTCCGCGGTCGAGCAGGCCCTGGTCGCGGTCGAGGCTCCTGGCCAGGCGGCCGGCGGGGTTGCGGCCGTCGTAGGGCTGGATGGCGAGCAGTTCACGGGTCGCCTCCGCCATGGCCGTGGCGATGGCCTCGTTGATCCGGTCGAGTCCGCTGATGACGCCGATGCCCGGCTGGTCCGTCGCCGCCGTGAGCTGCCCGCCGATGCGCATGAGCGGCTCGAACGTCTCGGCCAGCCGCTGCTCGCGCAGCCGCTCGCCGGCGATGCGGTCCGCCGATGTGCGCAGCAGACGGTGGAGGGCGAGAGCCGGGGCGACGGGCTCCAGGCGGCCGGGGGCGCTGACGGCGGGATACAGCAGGCCGAAGTCGACCAGGCAGGGGGCCGAGTCGGCCTCAGCGGTGCTCACGTGTCCGTCCCGCAGGGCGCGGCCGTACAGCTCCAGGCCCGCTTCGCACAGCTCCTCCGGGCCGTGCCGGTGCGCCTGCGTCGTCACGAGTGACCTCTTCCTCCGGCTTCTTCCGACGGCTTCTTCCGAACGTCCCGAGCGGTGTCAGGGCTCCTGCTTCAGGATCCCCGACTGTGCGATGAGAAAGCCGAGTTGGGCCCGGCTGCCGCTGCCCAGGGCCGTGGCCAGCTTGGCGATGTGGGCGCGGCAGGTGCGGACGTTCATGCCCAGCCGCCGGGCGATCGCCTCGTCGACGTGGCCCTCGACGAGGAGCTTGGCGATGGAGTGCTGGATCTCGGTGATGCCGTCGGGGGCGGTCTCGTAGGGGGCGCCGGCGCTCAGCGGGACCGCACGGTTCCACATGAACTCGAAGACCTTGATCAGATAGCGGACGAGTCCCGGATGGCGCAGTTCGAGAGCGATCTCACCGTCGTCGCGGGTCGGGATGAAGGCCACCGTCTCGTCGCAGATGATCAGCCGCTCGACCAGCTCGTCGATCGTGCGGTACTCCACCTTGCCGTCGGTGAACTGGGCGACGTAGGCGAGCGTCTCCGGGCTGTAGCGAGCCGGGTGCTGGTAGAGGGTCCGGATGCGGCAGCCGCGTTCGATCAGCGGCCGGTCGCGGTTCAGCCCCTGGGCGAGGGTGTGCTCGAGCCGGCGGCGGCTCGGCTGGACGGTGAGCATCTCGGTCCGGCACTGGGCCGTGGCCAGATCGAGCGCCGCGTTGATCCGGTCGAGGCCCTCCAGGACGGTGATCGAGTGCGTGGTCGCCGTCGACTGGGCGCTGAGCGTCATGAACGGCTCGAAAGCGTCTGCGAGTTCGATGGACAGCCGCCTGCGCTGGGTGATCTCGTTCTCGATCGGGTTGAGCCGCTGGGCGAGCGCGACCGAGGGGGGGACCGGGCGCAGCCAGTTCGGGTCGTCGGGATCGGGATGAAGGAGGGCGAATTCCATCAGGCACGGGGCGGGCTCCACATCCGTACGGGCGATGCGTCCCGTCCGGAGAGCGCTCCCGTAGAGGCGGCGTCCGTCCTCGCACAGGTCCGTCAGTCCATGAGGATGTGTCCGCTTAGTCTCATTTATCGCCAAATCTCCACCCCCCAGGGTCCTGAACGTGCAGGAACATGATGCATCGTTTGTGTGGCCATGACGTGCCGGAATGGGCCATCGTCGTATTCGGACGGGGGAGAGGTGACCTTCAAATGAGGACGAAGCCGACTATGCATAAGAGAATGCTTCGCTCGGCGCTTGCCGCCGCCTTCTCCGCCGCCGTGGCCTTCGGAGCACTGGGCGGCCTCTCGGGGGCGAAGGGCGATGCCGCGCAGGACAGCACCTGGAAGACGACGGCCGTGTCTGCCGCCCGTCCCGGCGACAGCACGTGGCTGGTAAGGGCGTCCGATGTTCCGGGTGACAGCACCTGGGGCGCTCCCAGCGACAGCACGTGGGTCGCCGGGTCATGACCACTCCACCCGACGACCGCTCCTTCCGCCGCGAAATGGCCACGGCCTACCGCTCCGGCTGGCACTTCATCGACCTTGTCACCGCGATCCCCCACTCCGGTGACTCGCTGATGGTGACCGTCTTCGGTGAGCCGGTCGTCGTCACGCGCGACGAGGACGAGGACGTACGGGCGTACCGGTGTCTGCGGCGGCCTCGGGGGGCGCCGCAGCCTGTGCGATGTGCCATTCGGTACGGAATGATCTTTGTGAACCTCGACCAACGAGACCACCGGCTGGTGGAACCGGAAACCCCCCAAGTTCGGACCATCTCAGCCACCCCCCGCAGTGCCTGACGCGAATCCCCCGTCGTAACAGTTCGCTCAGGCGCTTCCCCCCGCAGCGGCGTCACCGTGACCTGAACACGGTGACGCCGCTGCAGTTTTGCGGGACATTTCCGGGTATCGGCATATTCGGCCGCCGCCGGGTACTGGCTGAAAACAGTCCCTGGTGCCACGATCGCCTCAGCCGTCATACGAGGCCCATCGCCCGCGTCAGCTCGATCTCGATCACCACACGTGACGGGTTCGGCCCGGGCGTGCGCCGGTAGCGCTCGGCGTACCGCCGCACCGCCTCCGCGACCCGCTCCGGCTCGGTCCGTACGACGGCCAGGCCCTCCAGCGTCGCCCAGCGCCGGCCGTCCACCTGGCACACCGCGACCCGAGCGCCTCCGTCGCCGGCGGTCAGCACGTTCAGCACCTTGGCGCTCGTCCGGTTGGTGATCACCCGAGCGAGGCCGGCGCCGGGGTCGTAGGTGACCCCGACGGGCACCACATGCGGGCTGCCGTCCGGGCGCGGCGTGGTCAGCGTGCACAGATGCCGTTCCCGCCAGAAGTCGAGGTACGCGGCGTCGGGGGCACCCGGGTCCTGCGAATAGGTCGCCATGGGTCCGGAACTTAGCCCCCGGGCCCTCCCGGTCGCCTCCTTGAGCGGAATAGACTCAACTTTGTGTACGCTGACTGAGTCAGTACTGGACTTGTGGCGGACGGCTGACATCAGGAGGAGAACGCGACAGTGGACGCCGAGCTGACCAACCGGAGCCGGGACGCCCTCAGGGCGGCCGAGCAGCGGGCCCTGACCGACGGGCACGCCGACCTCACCCCGGCGCATCTGCTGCTGGCCCTGCTGCAGGGTCGAGGCCATCAAGGAAACGAGAACATCACCGACCTGCTGGCTGCCGTGGACGCCGACCAGGCGGCCGTACGGGCCGGCGCGGAGAAGGTCCTCGCCGGGCTGCCCAGCGTGACCGGCTCCACCGTCGCGCCCCCGCAGGCGAACCGCGAGCTGCTCGCCGTGATCGCGGACGCCGCCGAGCGGGCCAGGGACCTCGGCGACGAGTACCTCTCCACCGAGCACCTGCTCATCGGCATCGCCGCGAAGGGCGGTGCCACCGGTGACGTACTGTCCGGGCAGGGGGCCGGTGCGAAGAAGCTGCAGGAGGCCTTCCAGCAGGCGAGGGGAGGACGTCGGGTGACCACAGCGGACCCGGAGGGCCAGTACAAGGCCCTGGAGAAGTTCGGCACGGACTTCACGGCCGCGGCGCGCGAGGGCCGGCTCGACCCGGTCATCGGCCGCGACCAGGAGATCCGCCGTGTCGTGCAGGTGCTGTCGCGCCGTACGAAGAACAACCCGGTCCTCATCGGCGAGCCCGGTGTCGGCAAGACCGCCGTCGTCGAGGGCCTCGCCCAGCGGATCGTCAAGGGCGACGTACCGGAGTCCCTCAAGGACAAGCGGCTGGTCGCGCTCGACCTCGGCGCGATGGTCGCGGGCGCGAAGTACCGCGGTGAGTTCGAGGAGCGGCTGAAGACCGTCCTCGCGGAGATCAAGGACTCCGACGGCCAGATCATCACCTTCATCGACGAGCTGCACACCGTCGTGGGCGCGGGCGCCGGCGGCGACTCCGCCATGGACGCCGGCAACATGCTGAAGCCGATGCTGGCGCGCGGCGAGCTGCGCATGGTCGGCGCGACGACCCTCGACGAGTACCGCGAACGCATCGAGAAGGACCCGGCGCTGGAGCGCCGCTTCCAGCAGGTCCTGGTCGCCGAGCCGACCGTCGAGGACACCATCGCGATCCTGCGCGGACTCAAGGGCCGTTACGAAGCCCACCACAAGGTCCAGATCGCCGACAGCGCACTGGTCGCATCCGCCACCCTCTCCGACCGCTACATCACCTCCCGCTTCCTGCCCGACAAGGCCATCGACCTCGTCGACGAGGCGGCCTCCCGCCTCCGTATGGAGATCGACTCCTCGCCCGTCGAGATCGACGAACTCCAGCGCGCCGTCGACCGGTTGAAGATGGAGGAGCTGGCGCTGGAGAAGGAGACCGACCCGGCCTCCCGCGAGCGCCTGGAGCGGCTGCGCCGCGACCTCGCCGACAAGGAGGAGGAGCTGCGCGGCCTGACGGCCCGCTGGGAGAAGGAGAAGCAGTCCCTCAACCGCGTCGGTGAACTGAAGGAGAAGCTCGACGAGCTGCGGGGACAGGCCGAACGGGCCCAGCGCGACGGCGACTTCGACACCGCCTCCAAGCTCCTGTACGGCGAGATCCCCACCCTGGAAAGGGACTTGGAGGCCGCCTCCGAAGCAGAGGAGGAGGCGTCCAAGGACACCATGGTCAAGGACGAGGTCGGCTCCGACGACATCGCGGACGTCGTCGCCGCCTGGACCGGCATCCCCGCCGGCCGTCTCCTGGAGGGCGAGACGCAGAAGCTCCTGCGCATGGAGGAGGAACTGGGCAAGCGCCTGATCGGCCAGCAGGAGGCCGTGCAGGCCGTCTCCGACGCCGTCCGCCGCACCCGCGCCGGCATCGCCGACCCGGACCGCCCGACCGGCTCCTTCCTCTTCCTGGGCCCGACGGGCGTCGGCAAGACCGAACTCGCCAAGGCCCTCGCGGACTTCCTCTTCGACGACGAGCGGGCGATGGTCCGCATCGACATGTCGGAGTACGGCGAGAAGCACAGCGTGGCCCGCCTCGTCGGCGCTCCGCCCGGCTACGTCGGCTACGAGGAGGGCGGTCAGCTGACCGAGGCGGTGCGCAGGCGCCCGTACTCGGTGGTCCTGCTGGACGAGGTCGAGAAGGCCCACCCGGAGGTCTTCGACGTCCTGCTCCAGGTGCTCGACGACGGGCGCCTGACGGACGGCCAGGGCCGCACGGTCGACTTCCGCAACACGATCCTGGTCCTCACCTCCAACCTGGGCAGCCAGTTCCTGGTGGACCCGCTGACCGGCGAGGAGGAGAAGAAGGAACAGGTCCTGGAGGTCGTCCGCACCTCCTTCAAGCCGGAGTTCCTCAACCGCCTCGACGACCTGGTCGTCTTCTCGGCCCTGTCGAAGGACGAACTGAGCCGCATCGCCCGCCTCCAGATCGACCGGCTCGCGAAGCGTCTCGCAGAGCGCCGCCTCACCCTTGAGGTCACCGACGAGGCCCTGGACTGGCTCGCCGTCGAGGGCATGGACCCGGCCTACGGCGCCCGCCCCCTGCGCCGCCTCGTCCAGACCGCCATCGGCGACCGCCTCGCCAAGGAGATCCTCTCCGGCGAGGTCAAGGACGGCGACACCGTCCGGGTGGACGCGTTCGGGGAGGGGCTGATCGTGGGGCCCGCAACGGGCAAGACCCTATGACCCTGAGCGTCTCACTGCTTCACGGTGAGTATCGAGTCGATAGATGACATTTGACGTAACCTCCCGGCTGGTCGGCTCGTTCCTCCAGCCGGGAGGGATGTCATATGAAGCGAGTTCTGGCGGTTCAGCGCATCAGTCGTGACACGGAGGCCTCGTCGGCGCTCACACGGCAGGACGAGGCACTCACCCTCGCGCTGCGACGGCGGGCTACACCGAGGTGGGGCGTGTAGTCGACGCCACTGTGTCGGGCGCTGTCCACCTCGACCAACGCCCAAGCCTGAGGAAATGGCTCGACGATCCTCTTGTGCATGAGTGGGATGTCCTCATGGTCACCGAGCAGGACCGCATCACACGCGATGACCTGCACTGGTGGCGCTTCGTCGACTGGATCCTCAAGAACGGGAAGCACGTCGAAGTCCTCGACGATCCGACGTTCGACATCCACTCCGAGGACGGACGGATACTGGCGGGCGCCAAAGCGGCTCAAGCTGCCAAGTACCGCAAGGCAGTTCAGGCCAAGCAACTCGACCGCACCCGGTTCTTCCGTGAGAACAGGCTCTGGAACGGTGGGATCTGGCCCTTCGGCTACCGTGCCGAGGTCATCTCCCACCGGGGGGAATGCCGCAAGCGCCTCGCGGTCGACCCCTGCACCTCACGGCTCGTGCGCGAGGCGTACGAGCGCATTGTCCAAAGCGGCGACACTGTCTACGCAGTAGTTCAGGACTGGAACGCGCGGGGTGTACCCAGCGCCCGGGACCATCAACGCAGGGAACAGAACAAGGATCTCCCAGAACACGAGCGCAGGCCGGAGAAGGGGACTCTCTGGGCGGTGACCCCGCTGCGCAACATGCTGAGGTCGCCCGCTCTGATGGGCGTGATGATGCATCGTTCCGAACCCGTCCTGGACGAGGAAGGAGAGCCGGTGGTCTGGGCGGACCCCATCCTCAGCCGTGAGGAGTTCGCAGCGCTCCAGGACGCGGTCATCACTGAGAGAAGCAGGGAAGAGTCCAGGCCGGAGAAGGTCTGGCGCACTCCCCTGCTCGGCGTGCTCTTCTGCATCTGCGGCAGACCCATGTACGTACGGCACCAGAAGAACCGCCTGGCCGACGGTACGACGCGGGTGCTCACCTACTACCAGTGCCGTTCTGTCTCCGAGATGAACCGCTGTGAGGCTCCCTCGACCTGGCGGGCCGAGAACCTCCACGAGGCCGTTGAGCGACGCTTCCTGGAGGAGGCCGGTGATCTGACCGAGACGAGGCGCACCTACGTGCCGGGACGGGACCATGCCGCGGCGATCGCCGAGCTTCGGACAGCCCTCGTGAACCTCACCGCCGCTGTCGGACGGGCAGCCAGCCCGTTGGCCGTCGAGGCCCTGGCCCGGCAGATGGACGAGCACGCCAGGACGATCGAGCGGCTGGAGGCCGAGCCGGCGATCCCCGCCCGGTGGATCGAGGAGCCGACCGGTGTCGCTTACCGCGAACAGTGGTCCGCAGCTGGGGACTGGGAGACCAGGGCCGCCCTCCTCCGTAAGGCTGGTGTTCGCTGCTTCTGCGAGGGAACCCACAAGTCGGGCACCGTGCGCATGTGGTCCCCCGCGGCTCAGCAACGCCAGGCCACCGACGGAATCGACTGCCGGGAGGAGAGAGCCCGGTGCTACTTCCTGGAGCTTCGACGGGACAAGGGGCTGGGGCCGGGATTCTGGTACTCACCTCGTTGATCGGCCACGTGGTGGCAGCCCCGGGTAGGGCGGCTTGCCGCTCACGGTCGAAGAGAGAGAGGGTGGGCATGTACGTCTGGTCTCAGCGATGGCCGGACGAGCCAGACGACCGCAGGAGTGTCCAAGTATGTCCATCGACCCGTCCTCGATTCCGAACTTCGGGGGCCAGCCCGAGCCGCAGCCCCAAGGACCGGCGGGCCCCGTCATCCCGGATCAGGACCTCGTGAAGCAGCTCCTCGACCAGATGGAGCTCAAGTACGTCGTCGACGACGAGGGTGACCTCGCGGCGCCGTGGGAGCAGTTCCGTACGTACTTCATGTTCCGCGGTGAGGGCGACCAGCAGGTCTTCTCGGTGCGGACGTTCTACGACCGGCCCCACCAGATCGACGAGAAGCAGCAGCTGCTGGAGTCCATCGACGACTGGAACCGGCGGACCCTGTGGCCCAAGGTCTACAGCCACACCCACGACGACGGCACCGTCCGTCTGATCGGTGAGGCGCAGATGCTGATCGGCACCGGCGTCAGCCTGGAGCACTTCGTGTCCTCCACGGTCAGCTGGGTGCGGGCCGCCATCGAGTTCGACAAGTGGCTCGTCGAGCAGCTCGGCCTCGAAGAGGAGATCAACGAGGCGGACGAGAAGCCCGGGGACGACGAGGAGTAGTCCTCCGCCCGCTTGCAGAGCACTACGGCTCCACAGCACTACAGCTCTACAGGGGCATCTGGGCGATCACGACCAGATACGCCCCGTACACGAACGAGAGCCCGGCCAGGGCGGCGACCACCACGGTCGCGTGCCACGGCCGGGCTCTCGCCGTACGGACGAGGGCCTGGGCGAGGGGCAGCAGGAGCGGGAAGGCGGGGAGCAGGAAGCGGGGCTTCGACTCGAAGAAGCCGGAGCCGCCGAGGGCGATCAGCAGCAGCACGCCGCTGTGGACGAGGAGCGGGAGCGGGGCGCGGTCGGCCAGCAGGAGGGCGTACAGCACGACGCCCGCCGCCACGATCACCATCGTCATCGGGAAGACGAACCGGTCCCCGTGCAGCAGCAGGTGCTTCACGAACCGGAGCGAGCCGTGCCCGAAGTCGAAGCGGGAGCCCCACTGTCGCTGCACTGCGAAGTAGCCGCCGAGGAGATTGCCCTCGTGCTGCCCGACCCACAGGATGTACGCCGTCCACCCGGTCGGGGCGAGCGCTGCGCCCGTCCACAGCCTGTGGGAAACCTTGCGGCGCTCACGAAGGCACCGCCACACCTCGCAGGCCGCCGCCGCGAGCACCGCCGCGGCGACCGCGAACCCGTTGGGCCGGGCCAGCCCCGCAAGCGCCGCCAGCGAGCCCGCCCACAGCCAGCGACCGGCGAGCACCGCGTACAGCGACCAGGCGGCGAACGCGGTCAGCAGGGGCTCGGTGTACGCCATGGACAGCACCACGGAGTGCGGCAGCAGCGCCCACAGCAGCACCAGCGCGAACGCGACGGCACGGCCGTGCAGCCGGGCACCGATGGCGTAGATCCCGCAGGCGGCGACGGCGGCCGCGGTCCAGGACACCACCAGCCCACACGCGCCCCCGCCCAGCGGGCTCACGGCGCGCAGGGCCCGCACCAGCGCCGGGTAGAGCGGGAAGAACGCCATGTCGCTGAACATGACACCCGTGCGGGGGTGCTGGATGCGGCCGTACCCGTGGGCGGCGATCCCCAGGTACCAC
This sequence comes from Streptomyces sp. NPDC051172, assembly GCF_040682555.1. Classification (NCBI taxonomy): domain Bacteria; kingdom Bacillati; phylum Actinomycetota; class Actinomycetes; order Kitasatosporales; family Streptomycetaceae; genus Streptomyces; species Streptomyces sp. NPDC051172. The sequence goes on along the minus strand of NZ_JBFBBE010000002.1, from coordinate 73,254 downwards.
ACGGAGTCCCAGGACCGCCCGAGCAGCCCGAGGGCGTCCCGGCCGGTCGTCGCCCGGGCCACCAGGGCCAGCGTGGCGACACCGAGCAGCCGGACGGCGAGGAACAGACCGAGCGCGCTGGCCATGGCTGCCACCCGGGTCGCATGGACACGCCCCTGGGCGGCAGGCTCCGCGACGGCGGAACGAGTGAGGGTGCTGGCGTGGGTCACACCGGCACAGTGCAGGGTGAACCGGGCATGCGCGAGCGCTGGGCGTCCGGCCGGGTACGGTCTCGCGGCGCTCGGCGTGGCGGCGTGACAGGCCCCGGATCAGCCCGCCAGCGCCTTGAGCCGCTTCGCCGCCTCCTCCAGCACCTCCGTCTGCTTGCAGAACGCGAACCGCACGAACGGGGCGCCCGCCTCCCGGTGGTCGTAGAACACGGCGTTCGGGATGGCGACGACGCCTGCGCGCTCCGGGAGGGCGCGGCAGAAGGCGAAGCCGTCGCCCTCTTCGGACAGCACCGTTCCGAGGGGGCGGATGTCGGTGGTGATGAAGTAGGTGCCGGCGGGCTGGAAGACCTTGAAGCCCGCGTCGGCGAGGCCCGCCGCCAGCAGGTCCCGCTTGGCCAGCATGTCCTCGCGGAAGGCGGTGAAGTAGCTGTCGGGCAGCGCCAGCGCCTCGGCGACGGCGTACTGGAAGGGGCCGGAGGAGACGTACGTCAGGAACTGTTTCGCGGAGCGGACCGCCGAGACCAGCCCCGGGGCCGCCGTCACCCAGCCCACCTTCCAGCCGGTGAAGGAGAAGGTCTTGCCGGCCGAGCCGATCGTGACCGTCCGGTCGCGCATGCCCGGGAAGGTCGCGAGCGGCAGATGCTCGGCGGTGTCGAAGACCAGGTGCTCGTAGACCTCGTCAGTGACGACGAGTAGATCGCGCTCGACGGCCAGCTCGGCGATCGCGGTGAGCTCCTCACGGCTGAGAACCGTGCCGGTGGGGTTGTGCGGGGTGTTGATGAGCAGGAGGCGGGTGCGGTCGGTGACGGCCGCGCGCAGTTCGTCGAGGTCCAGGCGGAAGCTGTCCTCGTGGGGGCGCAAGGTGACCGGCACCCTGGTCCCGCCCGCCATGGCGATGCAGGCCGCGTACGAGTCGTAGTACGGCTCGAGAGCGATCACCTCGTCGCCGGGCTCCAGCAGGGCGAGGAGCGTGGCGGCGATGGCCTCGGTGGCGCCGGCGGTGACCAGGACCTCGGTGTCGGGGTCGTACGCCAGTCCGTAGCGGCGCTCCTGGTGCGCGGCGATCGCCGTGCGCAGCTCGGGGACGCCGGGGCCCGGCGGGTACTGGTTCCCTCGCCCGTCGCGCAGGGCCCGTACGGCGGCCTCACGGACCTCCTCGGGGCCGTCCGTGTCGGGGAAGCCCTGGCCCAGGTTGATGGAGCCGGTCTGCACCGCCAGGGCGGACATCTCGGCGAAGATCGTCGTCCCGAACTCGGCGAGGCGGCGGTTCAGCAGGGGGCGGGTGCTGGAGGTCATGCCGGTCATCCTGCGCCCAAGCTGCGGAGTTCCTCAACTCACCGCTTCCACGACTGGTACCGGGCGATCGCCTTCCGCAGTTCGATCCGCTCGGCCTTCGGCAGCTCGGCCCCCTGCGTGGACGCCATGACATGCTCGGCGACGACCCGCAGCTTGGTGTTGGTGCGCTGCGACACGTCACGCAGGACACGCCAGGCCTCCTCCGGCGCTATCCGGCCGAGGACGACGACGGCACCGATGGCCTGGTCGACGACGGCGTGCGAGCTGACCGCCTGCTCCAGCTGCGAGCACTCCGCTTCGAGACGCTCGTACTCCGTGGCCAGATCGGTGGCGGACAGGAACTTCAGCGGCTGCGATCGGGAGACCGCAAAGAAGGCCATGGCTGGCTCTCCACTTGGTGAGGGCGGGGACTGGGCTCTGCTCTGCTGCTGCCCCCGGAAGAACCTCGTACACGCGCCCTCTGGAGTTCCTCAACTCTGCTTCGTGGTTGAGCGCCTGCAGCGACGCAGCGGGCAACGCCTCTGAGCTGCGGGAGGGCCGGTGCCGACTGTCGTCATCTGTCGTCGTCGGCCGGTCTCGGACGGGCCAGGGACGGCCCCGGATGGTGCCGGACCATGGCCTTCGACGTCCGCAGTGTCCCGTGTCAGGAGAGCGGGAGAGTACGGGTGGCTCGGTCTCGCACCGCTGCCGTCTGTCAGTACCCCGAGGTAGTGTCCGCCTGCGCGCGGCCGGCTTCCGAGGTGTCCAGCTCTGTGGTGCAGCTGCATCCCTGGTTCTGTCCGGGGGCGGCCCGGGGCAGCCCGGGACCTAACCGACGGCCAGGCTCCGCCGATGGCCAAGAGTGCCCTGCCAGCGCTGGCCGCGCGCACGCTTTCCAACTGTGGTGGTGGGACCTTGGGCCTTGTTCGAGGTCGTTCACCTGGGTTCATGGGCGGCTGGCCACCAGGCTTGGATCGGCTCCCGGTCCCGGCTGAACGGCGGTGAACCGGGCTGAATGAGGCGGAAACTGAGACGGCCACGCTCCCCACCGCAGCGCCGGAGGCGGCCCACGGCCACGTGTCACCGCACGCGTGGAGCCAAGCCGCCTCGGGTTGCGCCGCACGCATGCCGCAGGAGGGCCATGCACGCTTCGGGCCACCGGCGGAGCGAAACGCCCGAGGGGAGAGCGTGTCCGTGCACGCCAAATCCCACCATCACTTTTAACGTTGCGCTCATGAGTGCTAACTTTCTGTCACTTATGGTACGACGGCTGTCCGCGTTGGTGGCCGCCGTGGCCATCTCAGTGACGGCTGCGGCAGGCGCCGCCTCGGCCGATGGCACGTTCCTCGGGCGACTGCACACCGTGCGCCAGATCGCCTCCACGGTCCCCACGAACGGCGATGTGAACCCCTATGGCACCGCGGTGGTCAAGCACGACGCCGGGAGACTCCGCAGGGGAAACGTACTGGTCAGCAACTTCAACAACAGCCAGAACCAGCAGGGCACGGGCACCACCCTGGTCCAGATCAGCCCGCGGGGCACCGCCAGGCTGTTCGCCCAGATCGACCCGGCCAACGTGCCCGGCCCCTGCCCCGGCGGGGTGGGTCTCACCACCGCCTTGAGCATCCTGCCCGGCGGGTGGGTCGTGGTCGGCAGTCTGCCGACCGCCGACGGCACCTCCGCCACTGCCCAGGCAGGCTGTCTGCTGGTCCTGGACAGTCACGGCCGGGTCCGCGAGACCTTTGCCGGACACGGCATCAACGGCCCGTGGGACATGACCGCCGTCAGCCACGGTGACCAGTCGGACCTGTTCGTCACCAACGTCCTCAACGGCACTGTGGCTGGCGGCGGCAACGAGGTGGACAGGGGCACCGTCCTGCGTATCACCCTCAAGGGCCGTGGCGACCAGCCGCCGAAGCGAGTGCGGACCACCACGATCGGCTCGGGCTTCGCCGAAAGGACCGACCCCGCCGCACTGGTGGTCGGCCCGACAGGCGTCGGCCTCGCCCAGGACGGTGCGCTCTTCGTCGCCGACACGGTCAAGAACCGGATCACCGTCATCCCGAACGCGCTGACCCGGAAGTCGAGCGCCGGCACCGGCCCGGTCGTGAGCGGCGGCGGCCTGCTCAACGGCCCCCTCGGACTGGCCATCGCGCCCAATGGCCACGTCCTGACCGTCAACGGTGGTGACGGCAACATCGTCGAGACCACACCATCGGGCCGGCAAGTGGCTTTCCGGCAACTCGACAACAGCGGTTCCCCGCCAGGTGCGGGCGCGCTGTTCGGCCTGGCGGTGGACCTGGACCGTGACGCGGTCTACTTCGTCGACAATGCCACCAACTTCCTCAACGTCCTGGAGTGATCCACGAGGAACGCCAGGGGCCCCGGACATCTCCGGGGCCCTCACGGTCACCTGTGCGCACTCGGCACGATTCGAACCCGCAACCTTCTGATCCGTAGCTCTATGTGGATTGGTCGGTGAGGGTCATACCGGTCGCGGTACGGCCTGAGTAGGTCGCTGTCGGACGGGACTGGTTGCTGTACCTCACTGCTGCACCGCCAACAGGTCAGGACAGTGGATGCTCCTGTGGTAGTGGCTCCCGGACGAACTGGGTGCGCCGCTCGTCGGAGGCACCCATGGCATGGAAGTTTCGACGGGCCTGAGCCAGACTCAGCCGGCCATTCGGTCCGCCACGTACTCTGTCGGCGTCGTGATCGTCCTGGCTGACCTGCGGGTTCTTGGGCTGCTCGCCGATCCCTTATTGCCCCCATGTGTCCGAGTGCGGGCGAATGTGACCAGATCGCAGTAGGTCGCGATTTGGCCTTGTTCAACGGTCACGTGGTCGTGCCCAGGCCGATTGTCCACTGGGGCCCAGCGTCGACCGCTGCTGTTCGAGGTTGTTGGTGTCGGTTACTGGTGCCGGCCGCCGCACGCAGCCTTGACAAGCGCGGCCATTCGCTCGGCCCTGCTGGGGACCGCACTCACGCCTTCGGCGCCTCCTGCGACAATGCCGCGACGGTGAAGCTGGTCATGAGGTGGGGTAGGGGCGGCGTGCTTCTGGGTGGGGTGCTCGCACTGATCGCGGGCGGCGCTTTCATCGTGGTGGCCGGTGGCTATCGGGGCGTGGACGTCTGGGTGTGGGACTGGGCGGACGTGACCTTTTCGCCCCGCTGCAGGACGCGATGGGGGTCGCCTTGGAAGAGTCTTGAGCGCATGAGACTGCAGTTCGGACTCGTGGGAGTCGCGTTGGTGATCCTCGGACTGGCGAGTGTGACGCGCTGAGACCGCAATAGCAGGCGATCCTTTGCGCTTCGTCCGCGCATCAAGCTGCCACCGCCTGCTCGCCCTGCCCGAAAGTCGCGAGCGCGCCCGGCGTGCCATCGACACCGTGTTTCAGTCCAGCCCTCCCGAAGATCACGGCCCACAGGCGGCCCAGTGAGCCGCAGACGGCCCCTGACCTGCCCTTCTATGCAGGTCAGGGGCCGTCTGCGTGTCAGAACCCTCTGAAGTTCCTCAACTCTGCTTTGACCGCCGAGGGCGCCGGGCATCCCCTGGTCACGCAAGACGCGAGGCACCCACGGGGGGCTGCTTCGGGGGACTTCGAAAGGACGGTGGCGCCATGGTCATCGGCTTCATCGTGGTGGCGGTCGTGATCGTGTTCGTGGCGATCGTCGCGAAGGCAGTGGGCAAGGGTGGGGCGAAGTCGTTCCGCGGGGACAGCAGCAGTGGGAGCGGCAGCTGGTGGGCCGGCGGGGGAGACGGCGGCTCGTCGGGCGGGCACCACTCCGGAGGTCATCACTCCGGGGGGCACCACTCCTGCGGGGGCGGTCACTCCTGTGGGGGTGGTCACTCCTGCGGGGGAGGGTCGTCCTGCGGTGGCGGCGGTGGATGCGGTGGAGGCAGCTGACACGGGGCAGCCGGGCTCCGCGGTGGGAACCGCATACTCTCCCGGCACACCCGTCGAGCACCCGCCGGAGCGCGCGCCCCGGCGGGTGCGCCTGCACTCCGGCGTACGCCATGGCCGCCGTGGCGTACGCCGTGGTTGAACAGTTGAGCAGTGGAGCCCTCTGAGGGATGGAAACCCCACGAACTTGGGTAAAAACGCTGTGACGGCGCCACCGTTCATGATTCCCTCTAAAACACCGGTGCGGTCCTTGGATGTCCTGCTGAGACCTTCCTGACCTCCCTGACCTCCCGACTGGGCCGACCGGGCGTCCGGGCCGATCCCCCGGCGTCGCCCGGCGTGCCGGACCCCCACGCCTTCCTCCTTGCCTTTCTTTGTGTGCCAGCGGAGAGCCGACCCATGCTCACGACCCTGAACACCTCATACACCGACACACGCGCGGCCGACCTCGCCTGGGCCCTCGGGCGTGAGCCGCTTCCCGCCCTGGCCACGCTCGACCTCGAACTGGCCGGGGTCAAGCTGCAGTTGAGACTCCTCGGCGCATCCCACCAGGTCCTCGTGGAGGAACAGCGGGGCACTTGTTCGGAGACGGTGGCGTGCATGCCGGGCAGCAGCACACCGCTGCCGCTGGGCGTCGCCAAGCGGATGGGTGACTGGGAGTACGAGTTCGCGGCCCGGGTGGAGGTCCTGTCACCGGGGTCGTTCGCAGGGCGCGCGCAGGAGTTGCTCGCGCTGGTCTCCGACCATCCGCACGGCCTTGCGGGCGTCTTCCCCGGCAGCCCGCACGCCTTCACCGCACTGCTGGCCCAGTGGCACGAGGGCCAGGTTCACTGGCGGACCTGGCACGCGTACCCGCAGGACGGGCAGTTGGTGGCGACGAGGACCCGGGTGGGAGCCCGCGTTCCCGCGCCGCAGGCCGGTCCGCCGGCCGCCTGACCCGAACACACGGCCTCAAACACATGGGAACGAACTGTCTGGCAGTTCCACACGTGTGGGTGACGAAGCGTGAAGTTGCAGTGACGTAACGTCGCAGTCGTGATCGAACCGCACGCGCCGGCACCGCCCGGTTCCCCGCCCCCCTGGGCGGGCCCGGCGCGGCTGCCCGTCCAGCCGAGCACCGGACGGTTCCTCGTGCTCGCATGCGTCTTCGTCTGCGCGGCCTGCGGACTCGTGTACGAGCTCGAACTCGTCGCCCTGGCCTCGTACTTGATCGGCGACTCGGTCACCCAGGCCTCGGTCGTCCTGTCGGTCATGGTGTTCGCCATGGGCATCGGCTCGCTGGCCGCGAAGCGTCTGCGCTGGCGTGCCGCGGCCGCCTTCGGTGCGATCGAGGCGACGCTCGCGCTCGTCGGCGGCTGCAGCGCGATGGCCCTGTACGCGGTGTTCGCATGGACCGGCGACTGGGGCGGCCTGTGGGCGAGCGGCCCGCGCTGGCTGCTGGTCGCCTTCTCCCTCACCATCGGTCTGCTGATCGGCGCCGAGGTTCCGCTCCTCATGGAGCTGATCCAGCGCATCCGGCGGCAGGACGCGGGCGGCGCGGTGGCCGACCTGTTCGCCGCGGACTACGTCGGCGCACTCGTCGGCGGTCTCGCCTTCCCGTTCCTGCTTCTGCCCCTGCTCGGCCAGTTGACCGGTGCGATGATCACCGGCGCGGTCAACGCGGTCGCGGGCGGCACCCTCGTCCTCGGCCTGTTCCGCCGCGATCTCACCCGCCGTACCCGCTGGCTGCTGCTGATCGCCAACCTCGCCGTGCTCGGCCTCCTCGCGGCCGCGGCCGTCCTGGTCGACGACTTCGAACAGGCGGCCCGGCACGCGGTGTACGGCCACGACGTACGCGTGGCCGTACAGACCGGCACCCAGGAGATCGTCCTCACCGGCGGCACCAAGGGCCGCCCCCTCGCCCTCTTCCTCGACGGCCGCCTGAGGGTCGGCAGCGACGAGCTCCGGTACCACGAAGCCCTGGTGCACCCCGCGATGAACGGCCGGCACGCGCGCGTGCTGATCCTCGGCGGCGGCGACGGCCTGGCCGCCCGCGAAGTACTGCGCCACACGGGTGTGCAGCGCGTGGACGTCGTCGAACTCGACGCGGGAGTCGTCCGGTTGGCCCGCCGCGACCCGGCCCTTTCGAAGCTCAACCGCCACGCCTACGGCGACCCACGCGTGCGCGTGACGACCGCCGACGCCTTCCGCTGGCTGCGCACGGCGCCCACCTCGACGTACGACGTGGTGATCTCCGACCTCCCCGACCCGGGCATCACGGCCAGCACCAAGCTGTACTCCCAGGAGTTCTACGGCCTCGCCCGGCGCGCCCTCGCGCCCGGTGGCCGCCTGGTGGTGCACGCCGGGCCGTTCGCCACCCGCCAGCGGGTGTTCTGGACGGTCGTCGCGACCCTGCGCGCGGCCGGCCTGCACACCGCTCCCTACCGGGTGGGCGGCCGCGACTCCGGCTTCGCCGCGGGCCCCGACCGCACGGCCGACGCCTCCCGCGCCCCGCGCGACTGGGGGTTCGTGCTGGCCTGCGCGGACGCCCGCCCCCGCCTCCGCCTGGACCCGCACGAGCCGCACCCGCGCACCCTCACCCAGCGGGCCCTGACCGCGGACGGCAGGGCCGCGGCGGCCACCCGCATCCCGGGCCTGCCGGCGTCGACGCTGGTCCACCCCCGGTACTGAAGGCGGCCACGGCGGCGACTCCCTGTTCGCCCCGGCCGTCACCCGCCGCCTGGTGGAGGCGTTCACACGCGTGGCCGACCCTCCGGCGCGCCGCCCGGCATCGACGCAGTGACGAGCCGGGCGCAGGTGGTGGTCGTGGCATATGAGACAGGGCTGGTGACGCCTGGGGGTACGGCTTAGCGCCGGACGCCTGTTGGCAGCAGGCCCGACACCGACGCGCGGTCACTTTCGACCAACAGGGGTGCATGACCCGACCATCTAGGTAGGCTCGGCCGACATGGAGCATGAGGTGTTCGTTCCGGTTCCGGCCGCACGGCTGAAAGAAACCCTCGCCGACCCCGCGCAGGTGGCCCGGGCGGTTCCCGGGCTCCAGCAGGACGCGGGCGCCGAGCCCGTCACCGGACGGCTGAAAATGCGCGTCGGCAGCCACTCCGTCACCTATCGCGGCACCGTCCGCATCACCCCGCAGGACGACGGTTCGTACGCCGCCGAGGGCGACGCCACCGAGACCCGCGGCACCGGCTCGGTCAAGCTCGCCCTCACCCTCCGCGTGGAGGAGGCCGACGGCGGCTCCCGGCTGACCTTCGAGGGCACGGCCTCCGCGGACGGCCGCCTCACCGAACTGTCGGCCGAACAGGTCGTGTCGGCCGCGACCCGCCTGCTGAACCGTTTCGCGGAGAGCCTGGCGGCGGGCGCGGAGGACGAGGGCACCCGGGAGCAGCCCGAGGCGCCCCGAGAACTCGAGGAAACCGAGCCCCTCGTCACCCAGGAGTTCGAGCCCAAGGCGACCAGCGACTTCGACACGACCCCGGACGCCGACGACGCGCCCGCCCCCGCCGCCGAGCACACCTCGGTCCACGACACCGAGGTCCCCCCGTCGTCCCTCGACCCGCTCGCCGAGGACACGGGGGACACGGAGGACGCCACCGAGGGCGCGCCCCCCGCCGAAGCGGCCCACGCCCGCCGCACGATGATCGGCCGCAGCGCCGAGGAGGTCGACCACGCCCCGCCACGCGGCCGCTACGCCCCCGTACCCGCCCCGCAGACGGTCTCGGCCGGCTCCCCCCTGCGTTGGGCGGCCCCGGCGGCGGCCGTCGTGGTCGCGTCGGCGATCGTCGTCGGACGGCTGCTGCGCAAGCGCCACTGACGGCGGTCTTGATCGCCCCAGTAGGGTCGTCCCGTGAGTAACGAAGACATCACGCTGACCGCGGGCGACGCGGAGGTGACCGTGCAGCCGGGCAACGGCGGCCGGGTCGGAGGACTGCGCGTCGGCGGCATGGAACTGCTCCGCCAGGGCGAACGGTTCGGCTGCTTCCCGATGGTCCCCTGGTGCGGACGGATCCGCGACGGCCGCTTCCGGGACGGCGCCACCGTCCAACAGATGCCGCTCAACTCCCCGCCGCACGCCATCCACGGCACCGTCCGCGACGGCGCCTGGCACACCGCGCGCGTGAACGCCGACGAGGCCGTCCTCACGTACGACCTGGTCGAGCCCTGGCCCTACGCGGGCCGCGTCACCCAGCAGTACGCGCTCACGCCCGACGCCCTGACCCTGACGATGTCCGTCGAGACCATCGACTCCTCCTTCCCGGCCCAGATCGGCTGGCACCCCTGGTTCAACCGGAACCTCGGAGGCAAGGACGTACAGCTCGACTTCACTCCCGCGTGGCAGGAGGAGCGCGGCGAGGACCACCTGCCCACCGGCAACCGCGTCGACCCGCGCCCCGGCCCCTGGGACGACTGCTTCGGGATGCCCGGCGGTGTCGACGTCACCCTCACCTGGCCGGGCCTGCTGGAGCTGAAGGTCACCAGCCGCGAGGAGTGGGTCGTCGTCTACGACGAGCAGCAGGAGGCCGTCTGCGTGGAACCCCAGACCGGCCCGCCCAACGGTCTGAACACCCTCCCGCGCCTGGTCACGCCGCTGGAGCCGCTCGAGGCCTCGACCACCTGGACCTGGCACCGCCTTTAAGCTGGGCGGCATGACGGACGTACGTGGCGAGCTGCTGCAGCAGATCAAGGACAAGGCCGTGGTGCACGGCAAGGTGACCCTCTCCTCGGGTCTGGAGGCCGACTACTACGTCGACCTGCGCCGCATCACCCTTGACGGTGAGGCCGCCCCGCTGGTCGGTCAGGTGCTCCTGGACCTGACCGCCGACCTCGACTTCGACGCGGTGGGCGGTCTGACCATGGGCGCCGACCCGGTCGCGGCGGCCATCCTGCACGCGGCCGCCGCCCGCGGGAGGCGCGTCGACGCCTTCGTCGTGCGGAAGGCGGCCAAGGCGCACGGGCTGCAGCGGCGCGTCGAGGGCCCGGACATCAAGGGCCGCCGGGTGCTGGTCGTCGAGGACACCTCCACCACCGGCGGCTCCCCGCTGACCGCCGTCGAGGCGGTGCGTGAGGCGGGCGCCGAGGTCGTCGCCGTCGCGACCATCGTGGACCGGGCCACCGGCGCCGCCGAGAAGATCCAGGAGGGCGCGGGAGTGCCGTACCTCTTCGCCTACTCCAAGGAAGACCTGGGCCTCGACTGATGTCACCGGCCGGGCTACTCCCGGGTACCCCGGCCGCGTTGTCCACAAGCCGGACACGGCGGGCAAAGCATCAGGCCAAGTCTGGAAAGATGGGCCCGACGATGACGTCACCACCCAAGGTCTAGGTCAGGGCCGTAGTACGCAGCACGCCAACCCGCACATACCAAGGAGCGGACAGATGCCCATCGCAACTCCCGAGGTCTACAACGAGATGCTGGACCGGGCGAAGGCAGGCAAGTTCGCCTACCCGGCGATCAACGTGACCTCGACCCAGACCCTGCACGCGGCCCTGCGCGGTTTCGCGGAGGCGGAGAGCGACGGCATCATCCAGATCTCGACGGGTGGCGCCGAGTTCCTGGGCGGTCAGTACAGCAAGGAGATGGTGACCGGCGCGGTCGCGCTCGCCGAGTTCGCGCACATCGTGGCCGAGAAGTACCCGGTCACGGTCGCCCTGCACACGGACCACTGCCCCAAGGACAAGCTCGACGGGTACGTACGTCCGCTGCTCGCGGTCTCCGAGGAGCGCGTGAAGGCCGGCGGCAACCCGCTCTTCCAGTCGCACATGTGGGACGGCTCCGCGGAGACCCTCGCCGACAACCTGTCCATCGCCCAGGAGCTCCTGGAGCGCGCCCGCGCCGCGAAGATCATCCTCGAGGTCGAGATCACCCCGACCGGCGGCGAGGAGGACGGCGTCTCGCACGAGATCAACGACTCCCTGTACACGACGGTCGACGACGCCATCCGTACGGCCGAGGCGCTCGGTCTGGGCGAGAAGGGCCGCTACCTGCTGGCCGCGTCCTTCGGCAATGTGCACGGCGTGTACAAGCCGGGCAACGTCGTGCTCCGCCCCGACCTGCTGAAGGAGCTGAACGACGGCGTGGCCGCCAAGTTCGGCAAGGCATCCCCGTTCGACTTCGTCTTCCACGGCGGCTCCGGCTCCACGGAGGAGGAGATCCGCACCGCGCTGGAGAACGGCGTGGTCAAGATGAACATCGACACGGACACGCAGTACGCCTTCACGCGTCCCGTCGCCGACCACATGTTCCGCAACTACGACGGCGTCCTGAAGGTCGACGGTGAGGTCGGCTCCAAGAAGACCTACGACCCGCGCACCTGGGGCAAGCTGGCCGAGGCGAGCATGGCCGCCCGTGTCGTGGAGGCCACGCAGAACCTGCGTTCGGCCGGCACGAAGATCAAGTAAGGCCCTCGTACCCGAAGGTCTTTGGCGAGCCCGGTGCTACGGCACCGGGCTCGCTGTATACCTGGGGGCATGCCCGACGTCCGGATCGCCACCCCGCAGGGCAAGTGGATCCTGCTGACCACCGTGCTCGGCTCCAGCATGGCCATGCTGGACTCGACCGTCGTCAACGTCGCCCTGCCGCGCATCGGCCGCGATCTGGACGCGAATCTCTCCGCCCTCCAGTGGACGGTCAACGCGTACATGCTGACGCTGGCCGGGCTGATCCTGCTCGGCGGCTCCCTCGGCGACCGCTACGGCCGCCGCAAGGTCTTCGTGATCGGCGTGGTGTGGTTCGCGTCGGCGTCCCTGCTGTGCGGCCTCGCGCCGAACGCGGGCGTGCTCGTCGCGGCCCGCGCGCTGCAGGGGGTCGGCGGGGCGCTCCTGACGCCCGGTTCCCTCGCGTTGATCCAGGCGTCCTTCCACCCCGACGACCGGGGGCGGGCGGTGGGCCTGTGGTCCGGCTTCGGCGGGATCGGCGCGGCGGTCGGCCCGTTCCTGGGCGGCTGGCTGGTGGACGGCCCGGGCTGGCGCTGGGTCTTCCTGCTCAACGTCCCGCTGGCGCTGCTGTGCGCGCCCATCGCCGTACGTCATGTCCCCGAGTCGGCAGACGGCCGCACGCACGGCCGGTTCGACGTGCTCGGCGCGGTCCTCGGCGCGCTGGCGCTCGCACTGGTGACATACGCCCTGATCGAGGCCCGGCAGGGCTCGCTCGTGGTCGCCGTCACCGCGGTCGCCGGGCTGGCCGCTGGCGTGGCCTTCGTCCAGGTCGAGAAGCGCCGCCCGGACCCGATGATGCCGCTGGACATCTTCAAGTCCCGCGAGTTCACGGCGGTCAACCTGGTCACGCTCTGCGTCTACGCGGCCTTCGGCGGCTTCTTCTTCCTCACCGCCCTGCAGCTCCAGGTCGCCGTGGGCTGGTCACCGCTCGCCGCCGGTACGGCCCTGCTGCCGACGACCGTGCTGATGCTGCTGTTCTCCGCACGCTCGGGCGCCCTCGCCGACCGCATCGGGCCGCGCATCCCGCTCACCGTCGGCCCGCTCCTGTGCGCGGCCGGGATGCTGCTGATGCTGAGGGTCGGGCCCGGCGCCTCGTACGCGCTCGACGTCCTTCCCGCGGTACTGGTCCTCGGCGCGGGCATGGTCACCCTGGTGGCACCGCTGACCGCCACCGTCCTCGCCTCCGTGGACACCGCGCGGGCGGGCCTGGCCAGCGGCGTCAACAACGCGGCGGCCCGCGCGGCCGGCCTGATCGCGGTGGCCGCACTGCCGCTGCTCGCGGGGATGGGCCCGGACGCGTACCTCTCTCCGAGCGCCTTCGACGACGCCTTCCACCGGGCGATGCTGATCTGCGCGGGCGTCCTGGTGCTCGGCGCGATCGTCGCCTTCGCGACCGTACGGCCGCTGCCGCCCGGCTGCCGCCGCCCGGAGTGCCGCACGCACGGCTCGGTCACGGCGCCGCCGCTGGAGGGGGAGCGAGCAAGGAAACGGATCGCATGACAGCCCGTCGTGGGGGTCCCCCCGCTCGAGCGGAGCCGAGAGTGGGGGAGTTTGAGGACGAGGCCCCTCAAGGGCCGAAGCGGGGGTCTGGGGGCGGCAGCCCCCGGCAAGGGCGACACTGGTTCACATGTCGATTCACGAAAACCTTCTCGGGGGCCCGCCCCCGACCCACCTCCCCGACGACCCCGCGCCCCGCGAGCTCCTGGCGGGCGGCACCGCGCCCGCGGACGTCGCCGCCAAGTACCCCACGTCCTCGCTGGCCTGGGCCCAGCTGGCCGACGAGGCGTTCGAGCGGGGCAGCGTCGTGGAGTCGTACGCCTACGCCCGTACGGGCTACCACCGCGGTCTGGACGCCCTGCGCCGCAGCGGCTGGAAGGGCCACGGCCCGGTGCCCTGGGAGCACGGCGCTACATGTAATCGTGTCGTTTCTGCATTCCGTGCCGCCGCCGCTGTCTGAGTGACGGCGGCACAGACGTTTCAACTGCGGTGACTACCGCTTCAGTTCGGCGTACGCCTCGGCGCTGCTGTCCTTGAGGAACTGCCAGCAACGCTCCGTCTCGTCCTTCTCGTCGATCTCGCCGGCGGCGCGGGCCAGGGCCGCGAGACAGCGCAGGAACCCGCGATTGGCCCGGTGGTCCCAAGGGATGGGGCCGTGTCCCTTCCATCCGGCGCGGCGCAGTGAGTCCAGGCCGCGGTGGTAGCCGGTGCGCGCGTAGGCGTACGACTCGATCACTCGCCCCGCCTCGAAGGCGTCGTCGGCGAGCATGGCCCAGGCGAGCGAGAACGTGGGGTACTCCGCCGCCACCTCGGCCGGTGACCGGGACTCCTCGCCCAGCAGGCGGTACGCCTCTTCGTTCTCCGGGAGGTACGTCGGATCCGGACCGCCGAGCAGGTTCTTGTGCGTCGTCATGCCGCCAGTCTGCCACTTGTGGCCAGGCGTTCGGGACGTCCGCACGAGGAATCGGCCGTGGTCCGAGGGTAAAGGAGAACGGCGGTTGATGTACCTGATCGCGATGTGCGACGATCCGGCGCATGGCAGCACGACGGGGGTCCTCCGGGGCCATACAGGTGGGCATCTACACCCGGATCAGCAAGGACGACGAGGCCGAAGGGCTGGGTGTCGCGCGGCAGGAGGAGGACTGCCGACTGCACTGTGCCTCCAGGGGCTGGGAGGTGGCCAGGGTCTACGAGGACAACGACCTCTCGGCGTACAAGCGCAAGACCGTGCGCCCGGAGTTCCGCCAGATGCTGGAGGACCTCAAGGCGGGGCGGATCGACGGAGTCGTCGCCTGGGACATCGACCGCTTCACACGCCAGCCACGCGAACTGGAGGCGTGGATCGACGAGTACGAGGATGCCGAGCGCCGCAAGCGCCACCTCGTCTTCGACTCCGTGTCGGCGTCTGACATCGACCTGTCCACGGAGAACGGCCGGTTCATCGCGCGGATCAAGGTGACCATCGCCAACAAGTCCTCGGCGGACACGTCGAAGCGGACGAAGCGCAAGCACCTGGAACTGGCGGCGAAGGGCAAGCTCCCGGGTGGCCGGGCGCCGTACGGCTGGAACCGCGAGGATCGCAGGACGCTGGTACCGCACGAGGCGGAGAACCTCCGCAAGGCCGTGAGGGACTTCCTGGGCGGCGTCCGATGGGCGTCCATCGCGCGAGAGTGGCGTGACAAGGGGGTCACGTCGCACAGCGGTGGCGTCTTCGACGACTCCAAGATCAAGCGGATGCTCGTGAACCCGCGGATCTGCGGTTACCGGATGCACCAGGGGGAGTTGTTCCTGGACGAGCACGGTGCCCCTGTCGTCGGCGACTGGGAGCCGATCGTCACCCCCGACGAGTGGTACCTGCTCATGGAGAAGGTACGGAAGGAGTCGGAGGGGCGCAGCGCACGGGACTACGCCACCAAGTATCTGCTCTCAGGTATCGCTCGGTGCGGTCGATGCGGCGCCAAGATGCGGGCCTTCCCGTCCTATCGGAAGTCGAAGACGTCATCCCAGTTCCGGTACGCGTGCCCCGGCAAGAACGACGGGGGATGCGGGGGAGTGGCCAGGGCCGGTGAACCGGTCGACCGCCTCATCAGGAACGCCGTGTTCCTCAGCTCGGACAAGGCGCTGGCGCACGTGCGCCAGCGTGCGCCGGAGTGGACGAAGGAGGAGCAACTTGCCTCCCTGGAACGGGACATGGCCGAGTTCAAGCAGGCTTGGCAGGAGAAGCGCATGTCGGCCGCTCGCTACATCGCGCTCACCGAGGACCTGGAGAAGCAGATCGCGGAACTGCACCGGGAACGTTCGCTGCACCGCGCCGAGGTAGCGACCTTCGAAGTCGGGCCCATCGACATACGGGAGCGGTGGGAGAAGCTGACGATCGAGCAGCAGCGCGCGGCTGTCCTCAAGGTCTTCCGTGCCGTCGTCGTCAAACCCGCTTCGAACGGGCCGATCTTCGAGCCGGCGGACATCGAGCCGGTGCTCAGGTGACGTGGAGAAGCCGGGCCCCGTTGCGGTTGGGGCCCGGCTTCGTTCGTTCACGCCCGGTCTATGCCGAAGATCCGGAGCAGGTCATCGACCCACTCCTCGTCTCGTTCGGGGAGCTGAGCCTCCAGTCGGCGCAGCCACTCGTCCTCAGTCAAAGAGCCTGGCCTCCCGCGCCGCACTGCCGTGGCCGCCGGATGGGCGGAAACGCGGCGGGGGGACACGGTGAGGCAGGCATGGGAGGCCGAAGGCCGGCCGTGCTCTTCTCAGGTGTGGTGCGGGCGGGGCAGCATGGCGAATGCGTTCTCCGCTATCGAGGTCAGGCGGTCGGGGCTGTGGCCGTTGGCGCCTACGACCTCGCTCCCGCGGATGACGGTCAGCAGTAGGTACGCGAGGTCGTCGGGATCCGCGTCGGGGTCGAGGTCGCCGTTGCGCTGCGCCGCTTGCAGGCATTCGGCCACCGCCGTCCGGACCACGGAGAAGCAGTCGTTGGCCAGGCGTTTCACCTCGGGGTCGGAGGCGCCGATCTCCAGGGCCATCTTGGCGGCGAAGCAGGCTGCCGCCGTCCGGTCGGGGGCGGGGGGTACGTCGGCGGCGAGTGGCACCCCGTGGACGGCGCGGAGCAAGTACTGGTGCAGTCGTTCCAGGGCGCCCTCGTCCGGTCCGTCGAGCATCTTCCGCGGACCCTGCGCCAGCCGGCCGAAGTAGCCGGTCATGGCCTCCAGCAGTACGCCGTGCTTGCCGTCGAACGCGCCGTAGAGGCTGCCGCGGCCCAGGCCGGTGGCGGCGCTGATGTCGTCGACGCTCGTGCCGTTGTAGCCCGAGGCGCGGAACTGCCGCTCGGCGGCATGCAGGACGTGGTCGCGGTCGAAGTTTCGTGGTCTCACCATGCGCCGAAGGTACGGCCGACCTACCGTATTTGACAACTCAGTACAGAACTCTCTAAGTTTCGGACTGTTCAGTAAACAACCGTGCTGAGCTCACCGGACCGGCTTGGTCCGGGCGCGCAGGACCGTGACGCCGCGAAGGCGGCTTGGAGGTTGAACTCATGAGGTTCGGGGCATGGCACGCAGCTCGGCGCAAGAACGAGCCAGCCGGTGAAGGCTGCTTCAGAACCAATACTTCGGAGGACCTCATGACCCGCGGTCAGTGCGGACAACACCGCACCGGAAGGCGCGATATCCCGTGATTGCTGCTGACGAGACGTTCGACGGCACGTGGCCGTATCCCGCCCGCTTCAACGAGGCTGCCGGCTTCCGCCAGCACTACATCGACGAGGGCCCCGAACGGCCCGATCAGACGATCGTCATGCTGCACGGTGAGCCCACATGGGGCTACGAGTGGCGCCACCTGATCGGGCCGCTGTCGCGTCACCATCGCGTGGTCGTTCCCGACCACATGGGCTTCGGCAAGAGCGAGACACCGCAGGACCGCACGTACGACGCGAGCGAACACATCCTGAATCTCGAATCGTTGCTCGTCGACACGCTCGACCTCACGGACATCACCCTGGTGCTCCGTGACTGGGGTGGCCCCATCGGTACCGGGTTCGCGCTGCGTCACCCCGACCGGATCTCCCGGATCTTCGCCACGAACACCGTGCTGCCCCTCGCAGACGACATCGCCCCTCTCATGAAGGCCAACGGCGTCGAGAGCCGGTGGTTCCAGTGGGCCCACTCGGCGCTCTCGGACGGTTCGTTCGAGCAGATCCTGGGCAATGCGGGTCACACCATCGCCCACCTGATGATCGACCTGCAGCATGTCGCCCGGCCCGAGATCGCCACGCCGATCTGGATCCGCGCCTACTCCAGCCCCTTCCCGACCCCGGCGGAGTGCCGCGGTGTCATCGCCTTCCCCCGGCAGGTCCTGGAGGGCCCCCAGGGACCCCCGCCCGGGCCGCCGCCCATGGAAGCCGTCGCCGCGCTGCGCGCCGTGCCGGCGATGCTGGCGGTCGGGATGCGGGACACCGCACTGCTGCCCCAGTACGTCATCCCGTCGTTCAGGCTCAGCTACCCCGACGCACCTGTGGTCGAGATTCCGGGCGCCGGCCACTTCCCGACCGAGGACGCTCCCGAGACGCTGCTGGCACTCCTTGACCTGTTCCTGCAGACGTCCGCGCGCACCTGAAGGCCGAACGGCCGGCTCCGCGGGTGTGTGGGTGGCCGGCAACGCCACCGATCTGGTCGCCCATGTCGGGGCCTCCGCAGCGGCCGACGCCGACATCAACAGGATGCCGGCCACCGCGGACACCGACGCGGCCCTCCAGGGGATCGCTGAGGTAAGCCCACAAGGGGCCACAAGATGATCTTGAAGCGCTGAGGTCTCAGCCCGTCACCGCTCGCCTCACCTTCGCCGACGAGGAAGCCGACCTGTTTCCCCGTCTGAAAACCGATCAATTTCCACCCGCTTTCAGCCATGCCCAGCAAGCAAGCAGCAGGAGCGCCCCGCCGAGGCAATGCCCCGCTCCTCGACGTCCTCGCCCGCCTCGACGACTCCACATCCTCGGCTTCCTGAACGGCCGCCCCCCACCCCCCACCAGATGGAGAACACGACAATGTCGGAGCGCAATCCCATGGACAGGAACACGACATCGCGACAGCGGGCCCTGGTGGTCGGCCTCGGGATCAGCGGGACCGCCTCCGCGCTGCGACTGCATCGCGCGGGCTGGGACGTGGTGGTGCTGGAGAAGGCCCCCGAGCGGCGCCGCGGCGGATACTTCATCGCCGTGTTCGGGACCGGGCTCGCCGCCGCCGAACGGCTGGGCTTCGCCGATGCGGTGCCGGATCGCCTCGCTCCGGATGGCGTGAACTACGACGTCGCCCGCACGGGCCGACGCCGCCTCGGTGTGAGCTACGCCGATGTGTTCCCCGGGTCTCGACTGGTGGTGCGGGGCGACGTCGAAGAAGCGGCCTTCACCGCCCTGCCTGACGAGGTCGAGATCCGGTACTCGAACGTGCCGATCGCGCTGGACCAGTACCCCGACGGGGTGGACGTCGAGATCCGCGACCTGACGACGGAGACGACGACCGTCGAACGGTTCGACCTGGTGGTCGGGGCAGACGGACTGCGCTCGACGGTGCGCCGGCTTGCGTTCGAGCCCGAGCAGAGCCCGGTCCGTCGGCTGAACTACATGATCGCCGTGTACAGCCTGCCCGAGCCGATACCCGGCTACCGCGCACAGGACGGGCTGACCATGGCCGAGGCGGGCCGATCGGTGTGGGTGTTCCCCTTCGCCGACCGTCTGCCGACGGTGCTGTTCTCCTACCGCACCGACGACGTGGACGCCGAGTTCACCCGGCCGGCCATCGACTCGCTGCGCGCCGCCTACGGCCCCGAGCCCACCGGGTCCACGCTCGGTTGGCTGCTCGACCAGTTCGAGAAGGCCCCGGACCACCTGTTCGACTCCGCCGAGCAGGTGCACCTCGACCACTGGCACCGCGGCCGAGTCGTGCTCGTCGGCGACGCCGCGTGGTGCCTGACCGTTTACTCCGCCATGGGGGCATCCACCGGCCTGGCCGGGGCGGACCTGCTCGGCACCATGCTGGAACGCCACCCCCACGACGTGCCACGAGCGCTGCAGGACTGGGAGGACCACCTGCGCCCGTTCATCGCCCACCACCTCGGCAACGCTGTGAGCATGCGCGCTTTCCTCACCCCGGGCAACCGCGCCGAGTTGCTGCTTCGGTCCGTGATGATCCGCGTCGCCCGGCTGCCGATCGCCGGCCGGCTGCTCGCCAAGGTGATGGCCAACAGGGCGCGGATGAAAAGTCTGGATATCGCCGCCGCTGCAGCGTGAGTGGAGTTCCTCGAATACGAGCGGGAGGACGAGGTCGTCCGGGCCCGCAACTCGCCGCTTACTTGCTACTTGGTCCGGGCTTGCCGGACCGCGACGCCGCGAAGGCGGCTTGGAGGTTGAACTCATGACACAGATGACCCAGCGACCGCCCTCTGGCGAGGACTCCCCGGCCAGGGGGTCCCAGGCGAGTGACCGCGTCCGGCATCGGACGGTTCAGGCAGGCGGACTGGAGGTGCCGATCCTTGAGGCCGGCAGCGGGCCGCTCGTTGTGTGCCTCCACGGGTTTCCCGACCATGCCGCCAGTTGGGCAGGGGTCCTCGACCGCCTTGCACAGGAGGGGTATTGGGCGGTCGCGCCCGCACAGCGCGGATACTGGCCCGGCGGCGCGGCCCCCGACGGCTCCTACCGCGTCGCCTCGACCGGCCAGGACGTCCTGACCCTGATCGAAGCGCTCGGGCGTGAGCAAGCGGATCTCATCGGCCACGACTTCGGAGCCGCGGCGGCGTACGGGGCAGCGAGCCTCGACGCGAGGCGTGTCCGCAAGCTTGTCACCATGGCGGCTCCCCATGGCCGTCAACTGATGAACGCATTGGTCACCGACGGTGACCAGCAGCGACGCAGCTGGTACATGTTCTTCTTCCAGACAGCCGTGGCGGAGGCGGCCGTCGCGCACGACGACTTCGCCTTCATCGACCGGCTCTGGCGGGAATGGTCACCCGGCTACGAGCTGCCGGACGCGGAGCGTGCCGCGCTCAAGGAAACCCTGGGTGCTCCAGGAGTCCTGACCGAGGTCCTGGGCTACTACCGCCAGTTGTTCACGCCCCCCGCGGACGAGGCGACCCAATCCCTGCAAGCCCGGGCCTTCGGCGCCATCACCGTCCCGTCGCTCTACCTCCACGGCGCCGACGACAACTGCTTTGCCGTGGAGGTGAGCGACGGCATGGACGACCTGTTCACGAACGGCTTCGAACGCATCGTCATACCCGGCGCGGGGCACTTCCCGCACGTCGAACAGCCCAAGGCGGTCGCCGATCACATCCTGGGCTTCCTGAACAGCTGACCCTCCTTCGACCGCCCAGGTCGGGGCCTCCGCAGCGGGCGGCGCACTGGCCGGCGCCGACATCAACAAGATGCTGGTCCTCGCGGACACCGACGCGGCCCTCCAGAAGACCGCCGAAGCAAGCCCCAAAGCGGCCACACGATGATCTCGAAGCCCTGAGCTCCCAGCCCGCCACCCACTCGCCTCACCTTCACCGGCGAGGAAACCCATCAGATTCCAGACGGCTTTCAGCCATGCCCAGCGAGCAGGCAGCAGGAGCGTCGCGCCGAGGCCAATGCCGCACTCCTCGACTTCCTCGCCCGCCTGGACGACTTCACATCTTCGGCTTCCTGAACGGCCGACTCACCCCAACCAGATGGAGGACACAACAATGTCGGAGCGCAATCCCATTCTGATCACCGGCGCCGGCGGTCACGTCGGTGGCGTGAGCAGGGTGATGATCGACATGCTGCTCGAACAGGGCCACCCGGTGCGCGCGTTCGTGCGACGGGACGACGAACGCGCGCAGACGCTGCGCGAGGCCGGGGCCGAGGTCTTCGTCGGCGACCTGTTCAAGCTCGCGGACGTGGCCGCCGCGCTGAAGGGTGTCAAGCGCATCTACTTCAGCATGACCCCGCAGCCGTACTACGTCGATGCCCTCACCTTGATGGCCACGGCGGCGCGAGCCCAGGGCGACATCGAGGCCTTCGTGCACATGTCCAACCACGAGCAGTCGTACATGACGTTCGAGAAGATGACCGCACCGGATGAGGAGCGGCGTTCCTGGCTCGGCGGACTGGTCACGGACTGGTCACCGCAGCAGCGGGCGCACTGGGTCTGCGAGCGGGTGCTGGAGTGGTCCGGCCTCCCGACCATCAACGTGCGTGCGACCCTGTTCGCCGAGAACCCCCATCTGACCTGGATGCTGGCGGGCCCGCTGAGCAACGGTGAACTGCGCCTGCCCTTCGGCAACCAGCGGCTCGCGCCCATCGCCGTTCACGACGTGGCAGAGGTGTGTGTGAAGGTGCTGGTCGACCCCGCACCGCACATCTCGAAGTCCTACGCGCTCACCGGCCCGGAACTGAAGGACATGTACGGGTTCGCTGAGGACTACGCAGCCGTGCTGGGACGCCAGGTCGTCTACATCCCTGAGGAATTGGAGGCCTGGCAAGATGCCTTCCTCGACGAGACCGCCCTGCAGAAGGACCTGGGCGATCCGGGTACGGCCCGGCACGTGGCGGCGCACCTGAGGATCCAGACCAGTCTGATCGCCAGCGGGCGGTACGACGAAGTCTCCGACCAACTGGAAACCCTGCTCGGGCGCCCACCGCGGACCATGCGGTGGGTGCTGCAGAACAACACTCGCCTGCGCGAACTGGTGGGTGCCCCGAGCCAGTGAGCGCTCCGGAGCAGAACATGACGCCACACCGGAGTCCTCAGCCTGAGGGGCGGCTCTCAGGCGTCGGGGCGGGCGAACAAGGGGCGCTGTTGACGAGCGGCGAACCAGGTGACAAGTAACCCCTGACCAACTTTCGGAGCCGGATCTTCCTCGTCGGACTCGTCGTGGCCCTCGTCCTCGCGGGGATCGGGCCAGCGGCCGAACGGGCCGATCTGGCCAGGGCGTTCGGCTCCGAGTGCCCCGGGGCCTTTCGTACGGTGCGACACCAGGGGGATCACTCGTGCTCCCCTTGGTGTCGGGCATGCGCGAGCAGCGCGGCCACGACGTCGTTCGCCTGTTCCTCGGTCTGTTCAACGACCGTGGCCACCGCGTCGGTGGCGCCGCTTCCGGGCCCGGTGAGGTCCACCTGGGTCGGCCAGCGCGGGGCGACGGTGACCAGTCGGCCGGGGTGACCACGCGGTACTCGTCGTCGGCGACCGGCGCGGACGCCAGGTCGCGCCACTGCTCGTGCGGATCGGGATCGTCGCCGTCGTACTCGACGACCAGGCGGAGGCCCGCCGTGAACTCGTCGAGCTGACCGGCTGTTCGACGGGGCCGGTGACGATCGCCGCGTTCTCCTCGGGCATCTGCTCGTCCCGGCCCTCGCCGCCCTCGCCCGCTTACACCGGAAAGCTCGTCGACTGGGCGAAACAGCACTTCAACCTGACCGTCAAGCCGGTCAGCCGCCCCAAGGACGCCTCTGGCTTCGTCATGCTGCCCCGCCGCCGGGGCGTCGACAGGTCGTCGCGTGGATGATGCACGCACGCCGCCATGCCCGGGACCACGAACGGCATCCAGTACTGAGAGCCTGATCACCTGGGCCGTCATCACCCTCATGACCAGGCGTCTCGCACGGAAGGGGGCCGCCCCCAGCTGGCCAAGGAACCCCACATCGGCCACGAGTGCCTGACAGGTGTGGTCACCGTTCCCCGGTCAGGCGGATCCCCGCAGCCCGTGCTCCATCCGCTCTCTAGGCGGAGGCGGCAGCCACGAAGAACGGAATGGCGATGAGGAAGCGGCCGGCCTCGGCGCGTCGGCGCTGTTCGGCGAGCCACTCATCGGCCTGGTCACGGCCTACGGCACCGCTCGTGCAGGCCGACTCGGCGAGCATGGTGGGCAACGACAGCATCGCAGGATCGGTGAACACGCTGGTGTGCACCTCGACGGTGACGTCGTTGAAGCCGCCGTCCAGGAGCAGGTTGCGGTACTGGCGGCCGGCGCGGGGCGTGCCCAGGAGGTCGGCGCGGGCGTGCACGATCGTGCGGGTCAGCTCCGCATCATCAGAGTCGACCATGATCGCGTCCCAGTCCTGCCCGACCAGGACGATCCTGCCGCCCGGGCAGAGGACGCGCCGCGCTTCCGCCACCGCGCGCCACGGCTCCTGAAGAAAATGGAAGACCTTGTCGGCACGGTAGCCGCGCACGCTTGCGTCGGCGAACGGCAGATCCTCCGCCCCCGCCTCCCGGAACTCCATCCCCGGCCACCGCTCCCGGGCCGCGGCCAGCACCCACGGATCAGGATCCACGCCCACCGCGTGGACGCCACGCTCGGCCAGCTCGCCGACGGCCCGCCCGGCACCGCAGCCGATGTCCACGACAGACGAGCCCGGGACAAGAGACAACAGTTCATAGGAGCGGGCCCGCAGCAGGCTTACGCTCGGCATCTGGTCCATCGCGTCGAGCAGGGCCAGCATGGCCTCGGTGTCTCGGTGCTTTTCCACTGCTTCCCGGTTCTTGGACATGTGCTTCCCGGTTCTTGGACATGGACGCCGGGCTACGACCGAATGTCAGCATGAAGTCGAGCGGAGACAACGGCGCAAGCGCGATGAGCATCGGCGCTCTTGCGGCACGGCTCGGCCTCGCCACGCACGTCCTGCGGCATTTGGGAGTCGATGGGCCTGCTGCACCCCGTACGGGGCGCAGGCGGACGCCGCCGCTACGGCGCGGACGACGCCGTGCCCTTCTCAGGTGTGGCGCGGGCGAGGCAGCAGGGCGAACGCGCTCTCCGCTATCGAGGTCAGGCGCTCGGGGCTGTGGCCGTACGCGCCCACGACATCGCTGCCGCGGACGATGGTCAGCAGTAGGTACGCGAGGTCGTCGGGATCCGCGTCGGGGTCGAGGTCGCCGTTGCGCTGCGCCGCTCGCACACAATCGGCCACCGCCGCCCGGACGACGGAGAAGCAGTCGTTGGCCAGGCGTTTCACCTCGGGGTCGGAGGCGCCGACCTCCAGGGCCATCTTGGCGGCGAAGCAGGCCGCCCCCGCCCGGTCGGAGGCGGGGGGTACGTCCGCGGCGAGTGGCACCCCGTGGACGGCGCGGAGCAAGTACTGGTGCAGTCGTTCCAGGGCGCCCTCGTCCGGTCCGTCGAGCATCTTCCGCGGACCCTGCGCCAGCCGACCGAAGTAGCCGGACATCGCCTCCAGCAGTACGCCGTGCTTGCCGTCGAACGCGCCGTAGAGGCTGCCGCGGCCCAGGCCGGTGGCGGCGCTGATGTCGTCGACGCTCGTGCCGTTGTAGCCCGAGGCGCGGAACTGCCGCTCGGCGGCATGCAGGACGTGGTCGCGGTCAAAGCTTCGTGGTCTGGCCATACAAAGACGGTAAAGCCGACCTACGCTTCTTGACAAGTCAGTACAGAACTGCATAGGTTCCGGACTGTTCAGTAAACAACCATCTGAACTCACCGGACAGCGCCCGACGAAGCCATGCCCACAACCCAAGGAACCACCATGCAGACAGCTCACCGAGTGGCCCTCGTGACGGGCGCCTCCTCCGGGATCGGGCGGGCGGCGGCGCTTGCCCTCGTGGGCGCCGGCTTCGCGGTGGTCGGCACGAGCCGCAACGCGGCGAACGCCGAGCCGCTCGCCGGGGTGACGTTCCTCGATCTCGACGTGGCCGACGACAAGTCGGTCCGCTCGCTGGTCGGGGAGGTGATCGATCGGTTCGGCCGGATCGACGTCCTGGTCAACAACGCAGGCGTGGGCGCGGTCGGCGCCGGCGAGGAGAGCACGATCAGCCAGGCCAAGGAGGTCTTCGACATCAACGTCTTCGGCCTGATGCGGATGACCAACGCAGTCCTGCCCCACATGCGCGCCCAGGGCAGTGGCCGCGTGGTCAACGTCTCCTCGGTACTCGGCCTGATCCCGGCGCCCTTCATGGCCGTCTACGCCGCCACCAAGCATGCGGTCGAGGGCTACGCCGAGTCCGTCGACCACGAGCTTCGCGAGCACGGCGTGCGGATGCTGCTGGTCGAGCCGGCCTACACAAGCACGAGTTTCGAGGCGAGCAGCATGGCACCCGACTCGCCCCTGCCGGTCTACGCCGCACAGCGGGAGGTCTCCCGAGACGTGCTGGCCACGGCCGTGCGCAACGCCGACGGCCCGGACGTCGTAGCGAAGGTGATCGTCGCAGCCGCCACCGATTCGAAGCCCAAGCTCCGGTACACCGCCGGCCCGATGGCCAAACGCGTCAGCCTCCTGCGCCGGATCGTGCCCTCGCGCGCCTTCGACGGACAGATCCGCAAGCTCAACCGACTGGCCGGCTGACCCCGCTGTACGGGGCGGCGCCCGAGGAGACGCACATGTCCAAACCAGAGACACCGAAGCCGGCATCGCCACCTTTCGTCCGACCGCCCTTGGACGCTGCGCGGACCGTCATCATGACCGTGGACGACGATCCCGGGGTGTCCCGTGCCGTCGCCCGTGACCTGCGGCGGCGCTACGGCGGTTCGTACCGGATCGTGCGGGCGGAGTCCGGCGAGTCCGCGCTGGAGGCGCTGCGGGAGCTGAAGCTGCGCGGTGATCTGGTCGCGGTGATCCTGGCCGACTACCGGATGCCGCAGATGAACGGTATCGAGTTCCTCGAACAGGCCCTGGACGTCTATCCGGGCGCCCGGCGCGTGCTGCTGACCGCGTACGCGGACTCGAACGCGGCGATCGACGCGATCAACGTCGTCGACCTGGACCACTACCTGCTCAAGCCGTGGGACCCGCCGGAGGAGAAGCTCTACCCGGTGCTCGACGACCTGCTGGAGGCGTGGCGGTGCAGTGACTTCCGGCCGGTGCCGAGCACCAAGGTCGTCGGTCACCGCTGGTCGGCGCGCTCCTCGGACGTGCGGGAGTTTCTGGCCCGCAACCAGGTGCCGTACCGCTGGTACTCCACTGAGGAGCCCGAGGGGCAGCGGCTGCTCGCGGCCGCGGGCCAGGACGGGCAGCGGCCGCCGGTGGTGATCACGGCGGACGGTACGGCGCTCGTCGAGCCGGAGGTGCCCGAACTGGCCGCGCACGTGGGGCTGGCGACGATGCCCACGGCCGACTTCTACGACCTGGTCGTCATCGGCGGCGGGCCGGCCGGGCTGGGCGCGGCCGTGTACGGGGCCTCGGAGGGGCTGCGTACGGTGCTCGTGGAACGGTCGGCGACCGGCGGGCAGGCCGGACAGAGCTCACGGATCGAGAACTACCTCGGTTTCCCGGACGGGGTGTCCGGCGGCCAGCTCACCGACCGGGCGCGACGCCAGGCCACGAAGTTCGGTGCCGAGATCCTCACCGCGCAGGAGGTGACCGGTCTGGAGAGCAGCGGGGCGGCGCGGCTCGTACGGTTCGCGGACGGGTCGCAGATCGCGGCGCACAGCGTGATCCTGGCGACCGGTGTGTCCTACCGGCAGCTGGAGGCGCCGGGTGCCGACGAGTTGTCGGGCCGCGGGGTGTTCTACGGGTCCGCGCTCACCCAGGCCGCCGCCTGCCAGGGCCACGACGTGTACATCGTCGGCGGCGCCAACTCGGCAGGGCAGGCGGCGATGTACCTGTCCAGGGGCGCCAAGTCGGTCACCCTGCTGGTACGCGGAGCGGACCTCACCGCGTCGATGTCGCACTACCTGATCCAGCAGATCGCCCAGTCGCCGAACATCTCGGTACGGGCCCACACGGTCGTCGAGGCCGCGCACGGCGACGGCCACCTGGAACAGCTGACGTTGCGCGACACGACGAGCGGTCGGACCGAACTGGTCGACGCGCAGTGGATGTTCGTGTTCATCGGCGCGGCCCCGCTGACCGGCTGGCTGGAGGGCACGGTGCTGCGGGACGAGCGCGGGTTCATCCTCGCCGGGCCCGATCTGACTGCCGACGGGCGGCCACCGGCGGACTGGGAGCTGGACCGGCCGCCGTACCACCTGGAGACCAACATCCCCGGCGTGTTCGTCGCCGGGGACGCGCGCGCGGAGTCCGCCAAGCGGGTCGCGTCCGCCGTCGGAGAGGGAGCCATGGCCGTGATGCTCGTACACCGGTATCTGGAGCAGTCGTGAGCGGGCGGCTGATGCCGTGCAGCGCGGCGGAGATCAGCTCGCTGTTCCTGTTCGAGAGGCTGAGCTCCGAGCAGATCGACAGGCTGTGCAGCGAGGGACGGGTCGAACTGTTCGACCCCGGGCCGGTGTTCACCGAAGGTGACCCGGCGGCCTGCTTCTACGTGATGATCGAGGGCACGGTCGTCATGTCGCGCCGGGTGGGCGGCGACGACATCGAGGTGAGCCGCACGTCCCAGCCAGGGGTGTACGCGGGGGCCGTGCGGGCGTACGTCGGGGACGGGAAACCGCAGCGGTACATGAACTCGCTGCGGGTGTCGGAGCCGACGCGGTTCTTCGTCCTGCCCGCCGAATCGTTCGCGAACTTCATGCACGAGTGGTTTCCGATGGCGGTCCATCTCCTGGAGGGGCTCTTCCTCGGTTCGCAGACCTTTCAGCAGGCCATCGGGCAGCGCGAACGGCTGCTGGCGCTGGGCTCGTTGTCCGCGGGTCTCACCCATGAGCTCAACAACCCGG
This sequence comes from Streptomyces sp. NPDC051172, assembly GCF_040682555.1. Classification (NCBI taxonomy): domain Bacteria; kingdom Bacillati; phylum Actinomycetota; class Actinomycetes; order Kitasatosporales; family Streptomycetaceae; genus Streptomyces; species Streptomyces sp. NPDC051172. The sequence continues at coordinate 45,374 of NZ_JBFBBE010000002.1, read as the reverse complement.
CCGCGGCGGCCGTACGGGCCACCTCGTCGCTCAGGGACCGGGCCGCGCACATGCGCCACAAGCTCAGCGCCATCGCCTCGGGCCCCTACCAGGGCGACGCCCTGAAGGTCCTGCTCGACCTCCAGGAGCGTACGGCCGAGCGGGTCTCCAAGGCGCCGCCACTGAGCCCGCTCGAAGCCTCCGACCGGGAGGACGAACTCGCCGACTGGCTCGACGACCACGGTGTCCAGAACGGCTGGCAGATCGCGCCGACCTTCGTGCAGGGCGGTCTCGACGTCGACTGGCTGGAGCAGATCGCGACGGCCGTCGACGGGCAGGAAATCCTGCAGAGTGCCATCGAGTGCCTCAACTACACGGTCGAGACCGAGCTGTTGATGTCCGAGATCGAGGACTCCACCACCCGTATCTCGCACCTCGTCGACGCCGCCAAGCAGTACTCGCAGCTGGACCGCGCCCCCTACCAGGTCGCCGATGTCCACGAACTCCTCGACAGCACGCTGCTGATGCTGTCGGGCAAGATCGGTCCACAGGTCAAGGTCGTGAAGGAGTACGACCGTTCGGTGCCGAGGATTCCGGCCTACCCGGCCGAACTGAACCAGGTGTGGACCAACCTGATCGACAACGCGGTCTTCGCCATCAACAGCGCGGGCGGCGAAGGGACGTTGACCGTACGCACCGCTGTGGTGCACGACCGGCTGCTGGTGGAGTTCCGCGACACCGGCCCGGGAGTGCCGGCCGAGATCCGCGACCGGATCTTCGACCCGTTCTTCACCACCAAACCGGTGGGCGAGGGCACCGGGCTGGGGCTCGACATCTCCTGGCGGATCGTCGTCAACAAGCACCACGGTGACCTGAAAGTCGAGTCCGTACCCGGCGACACCCGCTTCCAGGTGCTGCTCCCCCTCACCGCCACCGACCCCGATACCGTCCCCTACCCGGCCCAGGAGCCGTCATGACCAAGGACACCGGAATCGACCCCAGCGTCCCACCCAGCGGTGCCGGCTGCGTCGAGTGCGACGCCGACGGCGGCTGGTGGTTCCATCTGCGGCGCTGCGCCCAGTGCGGCCACATCGGCTGCTGCGACGACTCACCCGCCAAGCACGCCACCGGCCACTTCCGGGACACCGGCCATCCGGTGATCCGCAGTTACGAGCCGGGCGAGACCTGGTTCTGGAACTTCGAGACGTCGGAGATGTACGACTCCGGTCCGGCCCTGGCTCCCCCGGACGCCCACCCTGCCGACCAGCCCACGCCGGGACCGGCGGGGCGCGTGCCGGCGAACTGGGCGGACACGCTGCGCTGAGCCTGGCCGACCAGGGCTGTCAGTGGTGGATTGTCAGCCGCCCGCATCCGGCAGGGGCAGCGGGACGGTGACTTCGGCCACGACGTCGACTCCAGAGCGCAGGGGCTGCTCTTGCAGAGCACCCGCGCCGGGCTGCGGGTCATGGCCGAGCAGTGCTACCGGCCGACGCTTCACCGGATCACCGGCACGGCCCTCGCGGGCCGCTGAGACAGGACACTTCGGGCGACCGCACCTCTTTGCGCCCTGATCAACTTCACAGATCAAAGAAATGAGCGGATTGCCCGCATTGCGGGCATTCTCCTCGCCTGAAAGGACAGAACCATGGAGCGCAACGAGTCTCCCGACGCGACGTACGCGAGAACCTGGAGCAACGGTCGCGGCGAGATGCGGTTCTTCACCCGGGCCGACGGCTCGCGGCTGCGCTACTACACGGTGGGCACCGGCCCCGCCCTCGTGCTGATGCACACCGTGCGCGGCCAGCTCGACTACTTCCAGCGCGTGATCCCGCTGCTGTGGGACCACTACACGATCTACGCGCTGGACCTGCCCGGGATGGGATGGTCCGACATCGTCCCCGGCGCACAGTACGAGGAGCCGCAACTGCGGGCCGCGGTCGTCGAATTCGTCCGCGGACTGGACCTGCACGACGTCACCCTGTCGGGCGAATCGCTCGGCGGCGCCCTGTCCCTGCAGGCATCGATCGACCTGAAGGACCGCGTCAGCCGGGTCGTGGCCTTCAACAGCTACGACTACCCCCAAGGAGGCGAACGCGGAAACTGGATCGCCCGCCTCATCATCTCCAGCGTGCGGATGCCCGTGCTGGGCCCCTTCTTCGCCACCCAAGAGCCGCGGCCGATCTTCCGGGCCATCCTGCAGGGCGGCTACGTCGACAAGACCAAGCTGCCCGAGGACTTCATCACCGAGCTGCTGAGGAGCGGCCGCCGCAAGGGCTACGACAAGGTGGGCCGAGGGATCTTCCGCAGCCTCGACGGATTCGACCGGGCCCGCGAGCGCTACCCGCGCGTGTCGGCACCCGTCACCCTCGTCTACAGCGAGAACGACTGGTCCAAGCCCGCCGAACGAGACCGCGTGGCCAACGCGCTGACGGACGTCCACCGCATCACCGTGCCCCGCACAGGCCACTTCTCCGCCTTGGAGCGCCCCGACGAGATGGCACGGATCCTGCTCGACGCGGCCTGACCCCAAAACGTCCGGCACCCGCGCCCATTCCCGTCAGGACATGAGGAAGCGCCATGTGCGAGGCGAGTGAACGGAGCGGTTATGGGACGCCCTGAGCGGCCGGTGGATCCTCGGGCTGGTGCTGTGCAGCGTCTCGCCCATGAGTTGCGGGTGTTGCGCGAGGCGGCTGGGAAGCCGACGTACCGGGTGATGGCCGGGCGGACGGACTTTTCGGTGAGCGTGCTGGCGCAGGCGGCGTCGGGTGAGCGGCTGCCGTCGCTGGCGGTGGTGCTGGCGTACGCGCAGGCGTGCGGGGCGGACTCGGCCGAGTGGGAGCTGCGGTGGAAGGCTGCGGCCGAGGAAGCAGCGGACGAGGAAGCGGCAGCACGCGCGGAGGAGAAGGAGCAGCAGGCACCTTACCGGGGGCTGGTGCGGTTCGAGCCCGGTGACCACGGGCTGTTCTTCGGCCGCGACCGGCTTGTGGCGCAGTTGTCGGATCTGGTGCACGAGCACCGGTTCGCGGTGGTGTTCGGTGCGTCCGGCAGCGGCAAGTCCTCGCTGTTGCGGGCCGGGCTGATACCGCTGCTTCAGCGGACCCTGCGGGAACTGAGCGGCACGGCCGTACTCCGGGTGCTCACCCCGGGGGCCACTCCGGCGGCGACCCATGGCCGGCTGCTGGCCCCGCAGGAGGGCGAGCCGGACAGCTGGGTCGTCGTCGACCAGTTCGAGGAGATATACACGCTGTGCCGGGACCAGGCCGAGCGGGCGCGATTCATTGATCTGCTCCTGGCTGCCCGGGAGCCGGGCAGCCGGTTGCGGGTGGTCGTCGCGGTACGGGCGGACTTCTACGGGCGGTGCGCCGAACACCGGGGGCTCGTGGACGCGCTGCGGGACGCCCAACTGCTGGTGGGGCCGATGACACCGGCGGAGCTGCGGGAGGCGGTCGTCAAGCCGGCCGCGGCCGCCGGGCTGCTGGTGGAGCGTGCGCTGACCGCCAGGCTCGTCGAAGAGGTCGCCGATCAGCCCGGCGGGCTGCCGATGCTCTCGCACGCCCTGCTGGAGACCTGGCGGCGGCGCCGGGGCCGGACCTTGACGATGGCCGCCTACGAAGCGGCCGGCGGCGTGCACGGCGCGATCGCCGCCACCGCCGAACAGGTCTACGGACAGCTGTCGCCCGCCCAGGCCAGGACGGCCCGGCAGGTGCTGCTCCGGCTCATCGAACCCGGACAGGACGCCGCGGACACACGCCGCCCGGTCAAACGCGCCGAACTGGAGGAGTGGGCCGACCCCGAGATGCCCGCGGTCGTCGAGCAACTGGCCCGCGCCCGGCTGGTGACCGCGGACGCGGACGGCGTGGAACTCGCCCATGAGGCCCTGATCAATAGTTGGCCCCGGCTGCGCGGCTGGATCGACGAGGACCGCGAACGGCTGCGCCACCACCGTCGCCTCACCGAGGCCGCCCGCACCTGGCAGGAACTCGGCCGCGACCCCGGAACCCTGTACCGGGGCACCCACCTGGTACGCGCTGAGGATTTCTTCGGGCGTCCCGGGCAGCAGGGCGAGCTGACCTCCTCCGAGCGGGCGTTCCTCACCGCCGCGCTCGATGCCCGCGAAGCGGAACGCCGGGCCGCCACCCGGACCACCCGCAGGGCACGTCGCCTCGTCGCCGCGCTCTCCGGGACCCTGGCTGTGGCGCTGATCGCCGGCCTGGTCGCCTGGCAGCAGCACCGAACCAGCCGGCAGGAAGCCACCGACACGGCCGCCCGCCGGGTCGCCGCGGTCGCCGACGCGATGCGGACGACCGACCCCAGGACCGCCATGCTGCTCAGCGTCGCCGCCTGGCGGATCGCCCCTCTCCCCGAAACCCGTTCGGCTCTGCTCGGCGCCTCCGCCCAAACCGAACTGGACGCCTTCACCGACTCCGGGTTCGGCAGCGGAGCCTTGCGCCTGCTCGTCGATTCCGGCCGTACGCTGCTCAGCTCGAACGGCCGGGAGTGGCGGACCTGGGACGTGGTCACGCACCGCCGTATCGCCTCGGGGCGGCTGCCGCACGGTCCGGTGACGGGGGCCAGTCCGGATGGCCGGGTGCTGGCCGTCACTGCGGACAACGGTGCGGGCCTGTGGGACGCGTCGGCCGGGAAGTGGACCGGCGGTACCGGGCAGCGTCTGCCGTCGTCCGACATTCCCAGCTTCGGTTCCAGCAACCGCAGTTACCTGGTGAGCAGCCTCGACGGCGATCAGGTGCAGCTGCGTTCCGTCGCGGACGGCCGGGTGCTGTTCCGGACGGCGGCGGACGACCCGACGAACGTGGCCCTGAGTGCGGACGACCGGCTGGTGGCCGTCTGCCCCCGAGGCGGTCCGATGACGGTCCGGGACATCGTCCGCCACCGCAGCCTCCCCGGCGGCTGGCGGAGTCCCGGAGCGAGCCACTGTGACGACGACAACTCGTGGCTCGCGTTCGATGACGGCGGCGACCGGCTCGCCGCCGTCTCCAGCGTCGGCACACGCGTCTGGGACACCGCTTCCGGACGGCAGATCGCCGATATCACCGAACCGGACATCCAGAACATCGCCTTCAGCCACGACGGAGCATTCCTGGCGGTCTCAGGACACGACGAGATCACGGTGTGGCGGCTGTCCGCCCCCTACACCCCGGTGTTCCGCCATCCTCTGAACGGCCAGCTCCTCCGCGGCGGTCTCGCCTGGGATCCCCGTCTGCCGGTCCTGCGCTACCTCGAAGGCAGCACCGTCCACTCCCTCGACCTCGGGGCGGCCCTCACCGCCCCATGGAGCAGCCACCCCCTGGAAAACGCGCTGCTCAGCCCGGACGGCGGCACGCTCGCGACCGCCGAGCGGTCCGGGAGCGGCTACCGTTTCCAGTTGCGCGACACCCGTGACGGGCACCTGATTCGTACGCTGCCCTCGCTCCCGTTGCCCGCCTCCCTCGATCCTGTCGAGCCAGCGGTGGAGCTGGACACACAGGACACCATGTCGCTGATGGCCTTCAGCCCCGACAGCAGGGCGTTCACCTACAGCGTCTCCGCCCCGGGCCGTGAAGCGTCCCCCCAGCGGTTTGTCATCTGGGACCTGACCCGCAACCGCGAACGGACCACGCTGGACCTGGCGCACCAGGCATCCACCGAAGCGGTCCTCACGGTCGTGCTCGGTCCCGGCGGCCGGACACTGCTGGCCTCCAGGACGCGCGGCATCGGTCATGTGAGCGGCGAGGTGTGGAACACCGCACGCCGCAGCAGAGCGGCCATGCTCAACGACCTCGGCAGCGTCCACCTGGCCGTCCGCCCCGACGGCCGGCTGCTCGCGGGAGACGTGGACTTCACCGAGCTGCCGTCCGGCCCGGTCACCCGGCGCACCCTCAGCCAGGGCGAGCAGATCAACGCCGTGGCCTTCAGCCCGGACGGCTCCCGCATGGCGGCGGGTGACATGACCGGCCGCGTAGCCCTGTGGGACGGAACCCTCCGCCACCGTACGGGTGTCCTGCCGAACCTCTTCCCGGCGGCGCTCGGTGACACCCCCGAAGCGGTCAACGCCCTTGCCTTCAGCCCCGATGGCAGGACCCTCGCCGTCGCCGGCGACTCCGGCACTCTCCAGCTCTGGGACACCGCCACCCAACAACCCCTCGGCGGCAACCTGCCCACCCCCGGCGAGCCAATCAACTCCCTCGCCTTCAGCCCCGACAGCGCCACCCTCTACGCCACCAGCGACCACACCCCGCTCGAGCGGTACCCCATCACCCCCTCCCACGCCATCACCCAGGCCTGCACACGCACGGGCACCACCCTCACCGCGGCCCAATGGCACCTGTACATCCCCGACGCGCCCTACCACCCCGTCTGCGACACGCCCCGTCCACACTGACCACGGCTCCACCGCACCGGCGCCCGCGACTCGGGGGCCGGGCCGGCGGCTCCAGCTGGTGTCGATGACAAGCCGCGCCACGTTCCCCGACGGCAGGCATTCCCTGACGGTGGAGTGACCTCCGCCCGCCGAGCAACCGTGTCGCCGGGCGGGCCGGGCACACCTATGCCGTTCCAGCCCTCGCGATCCCGCGCGTGACACGACGGGCCGGATTCCAGGGAACGCGTCGCTGACCTGTTTGCTTACGCCCATGAACTGGGTTGCCGGACAACTCACGGCCGCGAAAGATCGCTCGCACCCGCAGTGATCACCATGTACTCGATCTCACCCGCGTTTGGTCTCACCGAGCGAAGGAATCTCGAAAAATGGTCCCCACCCCTCTCAAGAAGTGGCTGCTCACCATCGCAGCCTGCGGTCTGGCGGTCAGCGGCCTGAGCCTGACCTCCGCCACGACCGCGAGCGCGACGGGCAACGGCAACGAGACAGACCTCAACGGCAAATGGGACAACCTGCTCCCGAGCATCTGCCAGGACGGCTCCAACCGGGGCGGCCAGAGCGTCTGGTTCTACAACACCGCCACGCACGAGCTCTACGACAAGAGCTACCAATACAGGTCTCCGGTCTACGACGAGGTCGGCCCGGCTCGATCGATCAAGTACTACCTGAACCCGAACTGGAAGATTCTCAAGGGCCACTGCTACTACCCCCAGTCGTCCTCCTGGACGAAAGAGGGGGACGAAACAGCCTGGTCCGAGACGGCAAGCAACTGCGACAACGGCGGCCCCCTCAACTACAACGTCTCCCAGAGCTACACCACCACGACGATCACCACCAAGACGGTGGGCGGCTCCATCGTTGGCGAGCGCTCCATCGGCAAGCTGTTCGATGTCGGCGCCGGCGCCGAGTTCTCGTACTCGTGGTCCTACGGCAAGTCCGTCGGCTGGTCGCGCACTGTCGGCATGAGCGTCCCGGCCGGCAGGACGGAATGGTTCGGCGCGAGGCCCATCATGCGCGTGGTGCGGGTCAACCCGCACTTCTGGCTGGACAGCTACACGTGGAACACCATCAAGGACGGCAACGGCTACCACACCTCCCAGAACTGGGGCGGCTACGGTTACAGGGCCCTCGTGGACCATGACTACTACTACGACGGCACGGCCAACGTCCTCAACAGCAGCAAGCAGCCGCAGTTCCGCTTCATCCTCCACGGGCGCGCCAACAAGTGGAGCGACTGCCACTGACATGCGACCGCGCCCCTGAGATCCGAAGTGCCCGCCGGCCCGACGCCGGCGGGCACTTCGCCGTGCCCCCGGATTGTTCTGAGTGATGAAAGAGGCTCGCCGGACAACCTTCCGGCCCTGACGATCGACAGGAATCCGGAATTCCGGATCCCGTCCCTCTCTCACGTAACGGAGACCTCCCATGGCCTCTCGCCTGTTGCAGCGCGTGGGCACGTCGCTCGCCGTGCCCGCTCTCGTGGTCGGCGCGTTCGCGCTGGCCGACCCCTCGCATACGCACTCGACGTCCTCGAAGGCGTCCAGCACTCTCAACCTGAGCACCAAGGACACCGAACTCTCGGCCTCGACCTGGTACCTCGCCCACTGGGACGTCGACGCCAGCGGGGAGGGCTACGCCCACACGATCAGCCACCTGCGGTCCATCATCGACGCGCACGGCGGTCACCGGGTGAACGTCGAGCGGGGCGGCCGTAACCTCGCCGTCGACGTCACCCCGGGCGCCGGCGCGGACCACGCGTACATCGACCTCACGGTGACGACAGCCGGTGCGACCATCCACCTGATCATCAGAGTCAGCGACATGTACGTCGTCGGGTGGCACTTCTATTCGCCTGAGGCCGGCAATGTGTACATCCCGCTCAGCCGCGACCACCCCGAGGACATACCCGCCGCTGTCCTGAGCCCCACGCAGAACGGATTTACGCAGTACGGCGACATGAACGGCCACGAGAACTACAACGACCTCGCCAGATCGGCCAACACATCGCTGGAGGACCTCAGCCTGAGCCACCAGAACCTCCGGCAGGCCGTCTTCGACCTGCATCAGAACCCGTCGCATGCGCCGGCGAACTACGTGAGGAACAAGTCGGCCGGCGTCCTCCGCCTGATCATGGCCATCTCCGAGGGCACCCGCTTCCGCCCGATCGCCGCCGACCTCGGCCGTCAGCTCAACACCGGCGGCCAGACCCGCATGGCCCGCTACATCGAGCTGATCCGCAACTGGCGCGGCATCAGCCGGGTCTTCACCAACCCCGGCGGCGCCTTGAACTGGGTCCACACGGTCGGCTGGGGCGACATCCGCGACCGCTCGGCCGCTGCCGCCGTCCTGATGGTCGCGCTCGCCATCCGACCCGTTACTTCCAACATCAAGGACGAACTGTGAGGCCCACGGCTCACCGCCGTCGCCGCCTCGCCCCTTGACCCGGTGTCGCCCCTCACCTCAGCGCCCACCCCGCCCGCTACAGCGGGCGGGGTGGGCGGCGCTCACTGCGAGGTTTTCAACGCCGACGTTCATCCGTTCCTGGGCCCTCGACGAGCCCCATGAATGTCGTGCGCCCCCATTGGGCGGTGTAGTCCCCAGGGCGTTTCAGGCGCCCTATTACAAGGAACAGGACTTCCTCAAGGGCACACGCGACCGTAAGGACCTCTCCTACCGGCGCCCACTGCGTGTCGAGTCGGAGGCGCCGGCACACTGGTGAGCACAGCTCATGTTCGGCCGAGCCGTTTCAGTCTCTCGGCAGGGCCCGCACCAGGCCCGACTGGTAGGCCATCACGACGAGTTGAGTGCGATCGCGGGCACTCAGCTTCGTCATGGCCCGCTGGATGTGGCTGCGCACCGTCAGCGGGCTGACGACGAGTTCCTCGGCGATCTCGCTGTTCGACTTGCCGTGTGCCGCCAGCACTACGACCTCCTGCTCCCGCTGGGTGAGCAGGGCCATCGTCTCGGGCGACGCGAGCTGTTCGTCGGGGTCCGGCGTGGCGAGAAAACGCGTGATCAGGGCTTGGGTCGCCGCCGGGGACAGGAGGGACTCTCCGTCAGCCACGGTCTGGATCCCCGCGAGGAGGACTTCGGCGCTGACGTCCTTGCCCAGGAATCCGCTGGCACCGGACCGCAGAGCCCGAGCGACGTACTCATCGTTCTCGAAGGTGGTGAGGATGAGCACCCGGACGTCCGCCAGCTTCGGATTTGAGCAGATCGCCGCCGTCGCGGCCAGACCGTCACTGTTGGGCATACGGATGTCCATGAGGACGACGTCGGGCCGATGTGTTCGGACGAGGTCGATCGCTTCCAGCCCGTCCGCCGCTTCACCGACGACCGTCATCCCGGGGGTTGACTCGATGAGGATGCGGAAGGTGGCCCGCAGTAGCGCCTGATCGTCGGCGAGGAGCACGCGAATGGTCATGAGTGAGTCTCTTCGTCAGCTGGTGAGGGCAAAGGCATCTCGCAGGTGACCTCGAACCCTCCGTCGGAACGGGGACCCGCCTTGAGGGTGCCGTCGAGCGAGTGGGCGCGCTCGCGCATGCCGATGAGTCCGAAGCCCGTGGCGGACACGGGGGCGGCGGTTACGGTGCCACTGCCGTTGTTGATCACTGTGAGTGTCAGACGGTCTGGTGCGTAAGTGATACGGACGTGCGCGGTGGCGGCCGGTGCGTGTTTCGCGACGTTGGTGAGTGCTTCCTGCAGAATGCGGAAGGCGGTGAGGTCGGTTCCGGCCGAGAGCCTGCGGGGGGTGCCGTCCACGGTCACGTCGACATCGAGTCCTGAGGCCTTCAGGCCGTCGGTCAGCTCGTCGAGTCGCTCCAGACCGGGCGCGGGTACGAGTGGGGTGTCCGTGTCGGCGTCCTGTCTCAGGAGTCCGACCGCTGCCTTGAGTTCGCGCAGGGCGGAGGCAGTCGTCTCCGCCAGGTTGTCGAGCAGCGGTCCGACCGTCTCCGGCCGGGTCCGGGTGAGGTGTGCCGCGGTGCTGGCCTGGGCGTTGGCGAGGGCCAGATGGTGGGCGACAGCGTCGTGCAGTTCTCTGGCGATGCGCATCCGTTCCTGGGCCACCCGGTGGCGTGCCTCCTCTTCCCGGGTCCGTTCCGCGTGCTCGGCGCGGGCATGCACTTCCTCGATGTAGGCCCGTCGCACCCGCACGTAGCTGCCGACGGCCGCGGGGAGCAGGGCCCACGCCATGGGGTTCACGGTGGTGAGGATGGCTGATCTGCCGTCCGGCCCGAACACCAGCGTGGTGATTCCGACCGCCAGTGCCGTTCCCGGGGACCAGTTGCGGATGATGAGCCGGTCGGCTCGGGCACCCATCAGGTAGAGCGCTGCCATCATCGGGGCCATGATCAACGGAGTGAGCAGATAGCCCAGTGCTCCCTCGGCCATGGTGCACGCGGTGGTGATGAGGACGACGAGACGGGGTTGATCCGCCTGCCGGAAGAGGGCCAGGCAGGCCACGGCTGACAGGACCGCGCCGGGCCAGATGGTGGTCCGGCTGTCCAGCAGTCCGTCGGAGAGAAGGCTGCCGCCCACGGTGAAGCAGAGCAGCGCGAGCACCTGGGCGGTTCGGCCCGGGCGGTAGGCTCTCGCGGCGGCGCTGCGCCCCGTGAGCTTCATCGTTGTCTCCGTTCAAGAACAGCGACGTCATGGCCTGGGCCGCCGCCCGGCGAGGGAACGGCGACCCATGAGCGTCCGGATTAGATGCCGGCCGGCTGGTGAGCCTGGGTGCTGCTGCCCGACGTCGTCTGGGACGGCTGCTGGGTCAGCCCTTCGCCCTCGACGTCCATGCGGGGCAGAAGCCGGTCGAGCCAGGATGGCAGCCACCAGGCCCGTGCGCCAAGGAGAGCAAGTACCGCGGGCACGAGCGCCATGCGGACCACGAAGGCGTCGAACAGCACCGCGATGGCCAGGCCGAAGCCTATGGCCTTGATCATGGGTTCACCGGCGCCGATGAAGCCCGAGAAGACAGCCATCATGATGACCGCGGCCGCCACCACCACACGGGCGCTGTTGCGGGAGCCGCTGACGATCGCCTCACTGGGCCGTTCTCCGCGGACGTAGGCCTCGCGCATACGGGACACCAGGAAGACCTCGTAGTCCATCGCGAGTCCGAACACGATCCCGACAAGGAAGATGGGCATCAGACTCATGATCGGTCCCGGCTGCTCTATGCCGAGAAGGCCGGCTCCCCACCCCCGCTGGAACACCATGACCACCGACCCCAGTGCTGCCAGCACCGAGAGCAGGAAGCCAACGGCTGCCTTGACCGGCACGAGAACCGAGCGGAAGACCACCAGCAGGAGCAGGAAGGCAAGGCCCACGATGACGGCCAGGTAGGGGATCAGTGCGTCCTGCAGCGCCTGGGCGACGTCGATGTTCATCGCCGTGCTGCCTGTGACCTCGAAGGTCGCACCCGTGGCGGACTCGAGTGAGCCACGCTCGCCGCGGATGGTGTGGACGAGGTCCTTGGTCTCTTCCGCGGTCGGGCCGGTCGACGGCGTGGCGGAGATCATCGCGGTGTCACCGGAGGCGTTGTACCGGGCCGCCGAGACACTCACGACCCCCTCGGTGCTCTTGATCTTGTCGCTGATCGCTGACACTGCATCTTTCGGATCGTGGGTGCCCTTGGCGTCCACGACGATCGTCAGTGGCCCGTTGAACCCGGCTCCGAATCCGCGGGACAGATCGTCGTAGGCGCGGCGCTCGGTGGTGGAGGTGGGCTTGGACTCGTCGCCCGGCATGCCCAGGCGCAGATCCATGGCAGGCACCGCGACGGCGATCAAGCCGACCGTCCCGACGATCAGGATGGCGACCGGCCGGCGCAGCACGAACCGGGCCCAGCGGCTGCCGCCGTTCGTCTTGTGGCGCTCTGGGGTCATCCCCCCCTTGCGATTGCGGCGGGCAAGGACAGCGTTGGGCCAGAAGCCGAGAAGGGCCGGGATCAGGGTGAGGGCGATCAGAACACCGATGACGACGGCACCGGCTGCGGCCAGCCCCATCTTGGTCAGCATCGGAACGCCGATCACCGACAGACCCGCCAGGGCGATGACGACCGTGACGCCCGCGAAGACGACGGCGGATCCCGCTGTGCCGGCGGCGAGTGCGGCGGCTTCCTGGGGCGCGTGCCCCTTCGCCCGTTCCTCGCGGTACCGGGAGACGACGAACAGGGCGTAGTCGATTCCTACCGCCAGCCCCAGCATGGATGCCAGCGTTCCGGACGTCGATGAGAGATTGAAGGTGCTGGACAGCGCCATGATCGCTGCCGTGCTGACACCGACGCCGATGATCGCCGTGAGCAGGGGGAGACCGGCAGCGGCGAGGGAGCCGAAGGTCACCAGGAGGACCAGTGCGGCGACGAGGATGCCGATACCTTCGGCTGCGCCGCCCGCAGACGGCTGGGTGGCGAGGGCCGTGCCACCCACCTCGACGGTCATCCCGCTCTTGCGCGCCATGTCGATGGAGTGCTGCAGCGAAGTCTTGCCGGCGTCGGTGAGGTCCTTGGCCGCGACCTTGTACGAGACGGTCGCGTACGCCATGGACGCGTCCTTGCTCACCGTACCGGCGTCGAAGGGATCGACTGCGGCGGCGACCTGGGGTCCCTTACCGGCGGCCGTGGTGAACTCTTCGATGATCTCGCGGTTCTTGCCCGCCGTCACTTTTTCGCCGTGCGGCGCGACGAACACGATCCGGGCGCTGGCGGCGTTGCCGTTCGCCCCGGGGTAGCGCTTCGCCATCAGGTCGTAGGCCTTCTGCGCCTCGATGCCGGGCATGAAGGACGTGCCGCTGTCGTTGGCGGACGGTGCCAGGGCGGCGCCTGCGCCGACGGCCACGAGGACCGCCGTCCAGACGAAAAGGACAAGCCAGCGCCGCTGGAAGGCGCCGCGGCCCACGCGGTAGAGGACGGTAGCCACGAGTCAGGAATCTCCACATCGAAGTCGGGTACTTCTCAAGATTCGTGGATCTGCGGCTTCCGGGCATCGTGCACCTACCGGCACTTGTGCCTAGTAGCAGGACACCAGCAGCGGGCCGGATGCCTCCTCCTTGAGGATGAGATGGCGCCTGCTGAGCCTGCTCCAGAACCTCTGTCCAGGACTCCAGATCCTGACGCGCCCCGCCTCACGCCGTCACAACAAAGCCGCCCCCGGCCTGCCCCTACCTGGTCGCGATCACGCCCGGCACACAAAGAAGCCCCCGCTCATCGAACAGGAACCCCCTTTTCCACAACGCGCTGAGTCTCGATCAGAGCGTGGCACTGCGGTCTTCTGCTGTTCGCCTCGGCGAGGACTTCGCCGGCATCTACGGGCCCGGAACCATCGAGCCTTTCGGGCTGCTGCCCGGCGGCACGCTCACCGAATGGGCGTCGTGGCGGTGGCTGATGTACGTAACCGCCGCCTTCGCGGCCCCGCCCTGGTCGATGTCTTGCTGCTGGCCAAGCCCGTGATCACCCAGAAGCCTAAACTTGACATTCCGGGCATCGTCCTGGTGAGCGAGGGTCGACCTGTCGCACTTGACAACTCAGTACAGAACCGCCTACGTTTCTGACTGTTCAGTACACAACGGTCCTGATCTCACCGGACAGGCTGCGTGCACGCCTGGCGCGATCGAGGGCAACCCATGCCTTTGAACTCCTCCGCGCCGCCCCCCCCACAACAGCCCAAGGCGGTCGCCGATCACATCCTGGGCTTCCTGAACAGCTGAATCCCCCTGCAAACCACCCAAAACTCGAAGGGTTGAGCGAACCATGACTGACAAGGAAAAGCAGGAGGCGACAGCTGTGACGACTCCTGCGTATGCGAGCGACGTACTGGTCGAGGGGACCGTCGACGCGGTGGTGATCGGCGGGGGTGCCGCGGGGCTGAACGGTGCACTGATCCTGGCCCGCTCCCGCCGCTCGGTCGTCGTGATCGACAGCGGCTCCCCGCGCAACGCGCCCGCCGATGCCGTGCACGGCCTCATCGCCCTCGACGGCACCCCGCCGTCCGAGATCCTTCGACGGGGCCGGGAGCAGGTGCGCCAGTACGGGGGACACGTCGTCCACGGCGATGTGGTCTCGGCCGAGCCTGCCGCCCCGTCGGCAGACGGGGACCTGCGGTTCACCGTCACCCTGGCCGACGGCCGCCGCATCACCGCCCGCCGCGTCCTCGTGGCCACCGGCCTGAAGGATGTGCTCCCGGAGGTGCCCGGGCTCGCCGGGCACTGGGGGCACAGTGTGGTGCACTGCCCGTACTGCCACGGCTGGGAGGTGCGGGACGAGCCCATCGGCATCCTCGCCACCGGTCCGACCTCCATCGGCCCCGCGTTGTTGTTCCGGCAGCTGACTGAGGACCTGACCTACTTCACCCACGGCACCGACCTGGACGAGGACACCCGCGCGCGCTTCGCCGCCCGCGGCATCCGCGTCATCGACACCCCGGTCACCGAGATCGTCGACGACGCTGACGGCGCCCTCGCCGGGGTGCGCCTGGCCGACGGCCAGGTCGTGGCCCGCCGCGTCCTTGCGGTCGTCCCGCAGATGCAGGCCCGAACCCAGGGCCTGGAAGGACTTGGCCTGCCGGTGCGGGATCTGCCGAATGTGGGCCGCGCTTTCGCCTCCGGCCCGGACGGCACCACCGAGGTGCCGGGTGTGTGGGTGGCCGGCAACGTCACCGATCCGGTCGCCCAGGTCGGGGCCTCCGCAGCGGCCGGCGCACTGGCCGGCATTGACATCAACAAGAAGCTGGCCATCGCGGACACCGACGCGGCCCTCCAGGGCTGAAATCCCCACCCGCCACCCACCACCCTCACCTTCACCGGCGAGGAAACCCATCAGATTCCAGACGGCTTTCAGTCATGCCCACCAAGCAAGGGAAGAAAATGAGTACCAGCATCGACCGCGAGGCGCCCGCCTCCGGGAAGAAAGACTCGGGCCTTCGCGGCTCACATGCCGTGCGCTGGTGGGTGCTGGTCGTCATAGGCATGGCCCAGCTCATGGTCATGCTCGACGCGACCGTCGTGAACATCGCGCTGCCCGAGGCACAGCAAGCCCTCGGCTTCAGCGACGGCAGTCGGCAGTGGGTCATCACGGGTTACGCATTGGCGTTCGGCAGCCTGCTGCTGCTCGGCGGCCGACTGGGTGACCTGCTGGGCCGACGCACCCTCTTCGTGATCGGCCTGGCAGGCTTCGGGGCCGCGTCCGTCGTCGGCGGCTCGGCCGGCAGCTTCGAGATCCTCGTCGCGGCCCGCGTGGCCCAGGGCCTCTTCGCCGCACTGCTCGCGCCCGCGGCACTCTCCCTGCTCAGCGTGACCTTCACCGAACCGTCCGAAAGGGCGAAGGCCTTCGGTATCTTCAGTGCGCTGGGTGGTGCGGGCGGCGCGATCGGGCTGCTGGTCGGCGGCATGCTCACCGAATGGGCGTCGTGGCGCTGGGTGATGTACGTGAACGTCGCCTTCGCGGTCCCCGCCCTGATCGGTGCGTTGCTGCTGCTGGCCAAGCCCGCGATCACCCAGAAGCCGAAACTCGACATCCCGGGCATCGTCGTGGTGAGCGCCGCGCTGTTCGCCGTCGTCTACGGGTTCGCGCACGTCGAGTCCACCAGCTGGACCGACCCGGTCGCCCTCGGCTCCATGATCGTCGGCGCGGTGCTGCTCGTGGTGTTCGTCTGGCTGGAGTCCCGGGTCGCGCATCCGCTGCTGCCGCTGCGCCTCGTGCTGGACCGGACCCGCGGTGGGTCGTTCATGGCGGTGTTCGTCCTGGGCATGGGGATGTTCTCGATCTTCCTGTTCCTGACCTACTACTTCGCGGCCAGCCTCGGCTACTCGCCGATCCGGACCGGTCTGGCGTTCCTGCCGATGGTCGCGGCCGTCGTCGCTTCGTCGACCACGATGTCTTCGCTGGTGCTGCCCAAGGTCGGCCCGAAGATCGTCATCAGTGCCGGCTTCCTGGTCGCCGCAGCCGGTATGGCCCTGCTGACCCGGCTCGAGTTGGACAGCGCCTACGCCACCCACATCATGCCCGGCATGATCCTGCTGGGTCTCGGCATCGGCGCGGTGATGACCACCGCGTTCCAGGGGGCGACCTCGGGCATGCACCACGAGGACTCGGGTGTCGCCTCGGCGCTGATCAACACCGGTCAGCAGATCGGCGGCTCCATCAGCACGGCACTGCTGACCACCGTCGCCTCGTCGGCCGCGACCGACTACCTGACTTCGCACAAGCCCAGCGCGCTGGCCGCGGCGCAGGCCGGGGTCGAGGGCTACACGTCCACCCTGGCCTGGGGCTCCGGGTTCTTCGTGGTCGGTGCGGTGATCGCGGCGTTCCTGATCCCGAATCGGGCTCTGGAGCCGTCCGAGGGCGAGCCCGTGATGGCCCACTGAGCCCGGATTCACCCTTGGATGCCCTGCTACCTGCGATGACTATTGCTCGCAGGACACGAATCAGCGCAGGAAAGCAGGGCATCTCCAGGCTTCCACCGCGACCGTCTCGCCCTGCGCATCCACGACAGGGCGTTCTCCGCGAAGGACCTCACCGCCCGCCACCCGCGCACCGGAGAACTTCTGTCCACGGTGAACTTCATGGTGCGCCAGACCCAGCAGGAGACGCTCGCATGAACCGACGTACATTCCGTCGCATCAGCCCTCACGGCGTGCAGATCGCGACCGGCCTCCGGTCAGGCGACGCGAAGAGCGAGACACTGCACCGTAGTCCCAGGAGGGCTGGTCAGCGGGGCGTCATGCGTGAGCGATGCGTGAGCGGACTGCGTGGCATGAGCCGTCATGCAGGAGAACGGCGATCGCGATGAATGTGTTCTGACCAGGTACTTTCGGACGTCGAACCAGCGTCCGGAACCACTCAGCACATCTCCACCAGCCCTTTTAATCCATTGGTTGTGGGTTCGAGTCCCACAGGGCCTACCAGTGGTGGTCGGGGGATATTCCCTCTGACCTGCTACGCAGCGCCTGAGTCGGCTTCGGCCGGCTCGGGCGCTGCTGCGTTTTCGGGCCGGTCGTGAGCGGACGTGCCCATGGCCTGCGGATGCAGGCACGCTGATCGTCTCCGAGCTGGTGGGCAACGCGATTCGCCACACCCCGTGCCGTCTGGCCCGGGTATCCGTCCGGCGCGTCACGGACGATCTCGTACGGATCGGCGTCACCGACAGATGCCAGACCCCGTCGAGAATGGATCTGGTCGCCGATGGCGATGAGACGGTGCGCGGCCTGGTAGAAGGAGCAGTGGCGGACTTGGTGGCTGCGTCTTCCGGCCCCGTTTCGGAACCGAGCTACCTGACCGAGTCATGCCTGCGTTGGGGGCTCAGGTGCAGTCGCTGGCCATGGTGCAGTCTGCCCAGCGTTTGCGGCCGGACGTGTCGAGTCCGTACTGGATGTGCTGTAGCGGATGGAGCGGGGCGGCCTCGATGGTGAACGGCTTGCCGGCATTGTCGACTACCTGGGCGGATTGGCCTGACGCAGTGGCGAAGCCGACCCTGAATCGCCAAGTGCAGGACTTGCCCGCCTCACCAGTCGCCTGGACATCGAGGGCCCCTGGGGTGGCGCCGGCACCGAGATCGATCTGGTGACTGCTGAAATAGGGGCCCGTCGGTTCGCCTGAGCTGTTCACCTCGGCGAGTGGCACGTGCGGTTTCAGCAGGGAGAATGTGACGGTCGGAACCGCATCGTCGCCCTCGCTGGCGAAGTCGATCACTGTCAGAGCGGTGCTCTGCGTGCATGCGATCTGTACAGGCTGCATGCTCTGGATGCTCAGGCTTGTGCTGGTATCGCGCAGGAACAGCAGCTTGAAGGTCATCCGGGGCCCGGTCGCCCAGTTGTCTGACGCGATCCGCGCTCCGAGGGGGCGCAGATAGTCCCACACTGCCTGCCCGTCGAGTCCGTCCCGTCGCTCAAGGCCGGCGATTTGGCTCGGAGTTAGCGTGTGATCGAGGACAAATGCCCATTGCGAGCCGGCCGCGATCGGATCGAGCTCACTGCCCGGGAATGACGACCGGGCGACGAACGGCGGTCCCCCACTGGCCGCCGACGTCGTGGCACTGCCCGCAGGAGCCGTCGTGGCACTGCCCGCAGGCGCCGTCGTGGTGTCTGTGCTGTACGCGGATGACGGCGTGGTGCGCTGCGTCTGCGGGGTGTCCGCGGTGTGCTGGTCGCTCTCCCACAGCAGGGCCCGGAAACCAGCGGCGCTCAGGACGAGTACGCCGACGAAGAGCAACGCCAGCCCTTTCCGGCTGACGCCCCGGCCAGGGCCACTGTTCGGGCCCAGGTAGTTGTTGATCTCTGTGGTGCTCACGTCCCGGCCGGCCATGATGTTCCTGCCGTGTGGCCTGACGTTCGCCCGCTGTGACACCTGCCGTCGCGGCGGCTGCTCACTCCCACTCATTGTCGGGCCGCCCATCGGGGCGCTCGCCGTGGCGACGGATGCGTACGTCTCGACCGGCCATGATGTTCGTGCCGCTGCGGCCCACTCTCGCCCGCTGCGTGACCCTCTTGCCCTCACCCGGTGCGAGATTCCGCGCGGCGCCGCCGTCTCCGTCGACTGCTTCCTCACGGCCGGCCCACCAGGCCAGCCCACCACCGACTCCGGTGCCGAGGAACGCGGCGACCGTGAGCGCGACCAACCACCGGTCGCTCTCGGCGTCAGGCGTCCACGGGAAGCGGACACCCATCAGCAGCGCGGCGCAGCCCACGAACACCAGTAGTGACACGAGTACCGCAGTTGCCCAGCGGCCCATCCGAACCATAGATCCCCCGATCATGCGCGATCGACCCGCAAGCAGGATAGGCCGGTGCCAGCACCCTTTGAATGATGTCTCGTCAAGTGACCGCAGTATTCTGGGTTTCCAAGCAAATAATTGATCTGCCGCCTGTTCGTCGCGCTCGTCGTCCGGCCCGTCCGCGACGCGGCCCACCACCTTGCCTGGTCCGACTGGCGCCGCCGCCACCAAGCACGATCACGCACCAGCCAGTACCAGCGACAAGTCGCATCCCAGACATGAAGATCACGATGTCTGGAGTTTTGGGCGTACTCCGTTCCCTCCGAGTCCCGCGCCGACGAGACAGCCGCCCAGTCGGCCTTCAGCGAAGCCCTCGGCTGACTCCCCGTACCGCGCCCGCGGGATACTCACGCACGCCGGAGCGGACAGCGGACATGTATCGATCTGGCCCGAACCCGGTTCGGGGTGAAGAGGCCCTTGGTTCAGATTTCGTCGGCTCGAGAGGGAACCAGGAACCCGTTCGCCGCGTTGCTCGTCCTCGAATCATCGCCATCATGGCGAGCGGCGGCCTCGACGGGTTGGCAAGCCTCCCCTGTCGGGGGCTTGTCCCCCGTCCACTCCGTGGAGCAAATCCTGGCAAGCTCCACAACCCACTCCAGGTCCCGCTCCGGCAGCTGGGCCGCGAGGCTGTCCAGCCACTCCTGCTCGGTCATACGGTGCCCCCTCACGCTCTCAGGTACATTTTCCGCCATTCTCCTGGGAGCACGAGCCGAACCGCGGCTTCCTGCGCGCGCTGCACGCCCTCGCCCGCGCCGCCGGATCCATCGGCGAGCAGGAGGAGTACGAGCGCTGCACCCAGTTCCTCAAGGACTCCTCGCCGACCGCGGCCCAGACCCTGGGCTAGCCGTCCACTGCTGCTTCCTCGCAAGGCCCGCCCGGTGTGACCGGGCGGGCCTTGCGCTGCGCCGAGCAGTGTCCTCCGGAGGGGACCGGCGGATCAGTAGTAGCGGCTCATGATGTCGGTGGCCCAGTCCGGCTGGGTGGTGGTGCCCTGGGGGCCGAACTCGCTCATGTAGGGCTTGATGTCGAGGACGGGGGTGCCGTCGACGGCGTCGAGGCCCTGGACGTGCAGGTCGAGTCCGTCGGTGCGCAGCAGGCGGCAGCGGGAGACGCCGAGGCGGTTGGGGCGGTTCTTGCCGCGCTGCGCGAAGATGCCGACCACCGGCCAGTCGGTGTTGCCGCGCGGATGACGGGCACCGGTCTCGATCTTCGCCGCGGGCACGCGGTCGAAGTGGTAGACGATCTCCAGGTGGGAGAAGCCGTCCAGGCCCGCCAGCGCGTCCGCGTCGAACTGGTCGCCGTCCAGGCGGATGACGGCCTCGACCCTCCCCCAGTCGTCGTCACGGACCTCCTCGCGTCCCCCGACCACCCGGCCCACGGGGACGGAGACCACCTCGGACGAGGTGCTCTTCTCAGACATCTGCCGTGCCTTTCGTCAAAGGGTTCCTCAAAGGGCTCTGTGTCACGCGGCGCCCGAGAGTACTGCAGGTCCTCGGCGACGCGACGAGCCGGTGACCAGGCGGGCCTTGCGTTCCTGGCGGACCATCGAAGAAGATGCCCGGCGGGGACCGGGGCCCCCGTGTCGGTAACGGCAGGGGCGGACCGCTACCCGGAGCAACAACAGGAGACAGCGATGTCCCACCAGGCTCAGCCCCACGAGGCTTCGGAGCCCGAGACTCCGCATCTCGACTTCGCAGGCACGACGCCGTACGAGGACTACGTCAAGGCGGACGTGCTCACCCACCTCCAGCACACCCTCTCCGACGACCCCGGAGAGATGGTCTTCCTGGTCACCACCCAGGTGATGGAGCTGTGGTTCACGGTGATCGTCCACGAGTGGGAGACCGCGGCGCACGCGCTGCGCTCCGACGACGTGCCGACCGCGGTCGCCGCGCTGAAGCGTTCGGTACGGGAGCTGGAGGCGCTGAACGCCTCCTGGAAGCCGCTCGGCCAGCTGACCCCGGCCCAGTTCAACTCCTACCGCAGTGCGCTCGGCGAGGGCTCCGGCTTCCAGTCGGCGATGTACCGCCGGATGGAGTTCCTGCTCGGCGAGAAGTCCGCGTCCATGCTGGTCCCGCACCGCGGCGCCCCCCGCGTCCACGCCGAACTGGAGAAGGCCCTCGCCGAGCCGAGCCTCTACGACGAGGTGCTGCGGCTGATGGCGCGGCGCGGCTGCGCGATCCCCGGGCCCGTGCTGCGCCGCGACGTCTCACGGCGGTACGAGCCGTCGGAGGCCGTCGAGGCCGCCTGGACCGCGATCTACGCGGGCGACGAGAACGCCGAACTCGCCCGCCTCGGCGAGGCGCTGACCGATGTCGCCGAGCTGGTGTGGCGATGGCGCAACGACCACCTGGTCGCCACCCGCCGCGCGATGGGCTCCAAGCCCGGCACGGGCGGCTCGGCGGGCGTCGCCTGGCTGGAGAAGCGCGCGCAGAAGAACGTTTTTCCCGAGCTGTGGACGGCGAGGTCTCATGTCTGAGGTGTCCGAGCTGAAGGTGCGCGCCGGGGAGCTGGACGCCGCCGACGAACTGGCGGGGATGCGTAAGCAGTTCGTGCTGGACGAGGGAGTCTACCTGGACGGGAACTCGCTCGGCGCCCTGCCGGCGGCGGTCCCGGGGCGGGTCGACGACGTCGTACGCAGGCAGTGGGGTGCGCTCCGCATCCGTTCCTGGGACGAGAGCGGCTGGTGGACGGCGCCCGAGCGGATCGGCGACCGGATCGCTCCGCTGGTCGGGGCGGCGGCCGGGCAGATCGTCGTGGGCGACTCGACAAGTGTCAACGTTTTCAAGGCACTTGTGGGTGCGGTACGGCTGGTTTCCGGCACGGGCCGGGACGAGATTCTCGTGGACGCGACGACCTTCCCCACCGACGGCTACATAGCCGGGTCGGCGGCCCGCATGACGGGGTGCACGCTACGTCCGGTGACCCCGGCTCAGGTACCGGGCGCGCTGTCCGCCCGTACGGCCGCCGTCCTGCTGAACCATGTCGACTACCGTACGGGCCGTCTGCACGACCTGCCCTCGCTGACCGCCGCCGTGCACGCGGCGGGCGCGGTGGCCGTCTGGGACCTGTGCCACAGCGCGGGCGCGCTGCCGGTCGGGCTGGACGAGCACGGCGTCGACCTGGCGGTCGGCTGCACCTACAAGTACCTGAACGGCGGACCCGGTTCCCCGGCGTACCTGTACGTCCGCCGGGACCTCCAGGACCGCTTCGACTCCCCGCTCCCCGGCTGGAACTCCCACGCGGAGCCCTTCGGGATGCAGTCCGCGTACGAACCGGCGGCCGGGGCCCTGCGCGGCCGGGTCGGCACGCCGGACATCCTGTCCATGCTCGCCCTGGAAGCGGCGCTGGAGGTCTGGGACGAGGTCTCGATCGAGGCAGTGCGGGCCAAGTCCCTCACGCTGACGGACTTCTTCCTGGAGTGCGTGTCGGCGTACGTCCCGCAGGGGCGGGTGGAGTCGTTGACCCCCCTCGCCCACCGGGAGCGCGGCAGCCAGGTGGCGCTGCGCTGCTCCCCCACTCTCGAATTCGCTCGAGCGGGAGGGGCCCCCATCGCCGGGGACGTGATGAAGCGGCTGATCGGGCGGGGGGTGGTCGGGGACTTCCGGCACCCGGACGTCCTGCGGTTCGGGTTCACGCCGCTGTACGTCGGGTTCGGGGACGTGGAGCGGGCGGCGCGGGTGCTGGGGGAGACGCTCGGCGATCTCGCGGGATAGCCACGGGGTTTGTGCCGGGCGGTCGGCGGCGGCTTCGGCGGCCGCGGAACCGCCCGGCCCGCGGGCTACAGAACCGTTTCCCCTCACCGAGCGTGACATCCCCGTGTCGGCCCACGTCACCGGCCTGATACCGTCCCCGCCAACGGCCGGTTTCCCTCCCTGGGCCGCCACACGTCAATCCCGTTATGTCGCTGAGAGGTTGGAGCATGCCGGACGACGCCGCAGCTGCCCGGGCCGCCGCCGAAGAGGAGTCGGCGTTCTCGCACCCGGCGGTCGATCCCGACTCCACCGCCGCGTACGGTGACCACCCCGACCAGCTGGTCGACTTCTACGCCCCGCGCACCGAGCCGGCGCCCGGCGTCCCCGCCCCGCTGGTCGTCGTGCTGCACGGCGGCGCGTGGCGGGCGCCGTACGACCGCCGGCACATCTCGCCGTTCGCGGACTTCCTGGCCCGGCGGGGTTTCGCGGTGGCCAGCCTCGAGTACCGGCGGGGGAGTGCGATCCCGGCCCAGGGCGGCAGCCCGGTCGCGGGCCGCTGGCCGGAGACCTTCGACGACGTCGCGGCCGCGCTGGACGCGCTGCCCGCCCTCGTACGCGAGGCCCTTCCGGGGGCCGACCCGCGCCGCATGGTGATCACCGGGCACTCGGCCGGCGGGCACCTCGCCCTGTGGGCGGCGGCCCGCCATCTGCTGCCCGCCGACGCCCCCTGGCGCATCGACCGTCCCGCACCGCTGCGCGGGGTCGTCGCCCTGGCCCCGATCGCCGACTTCGAGGTCGCCGGGAAACTGGACGTGTGCGGGGGCGCTTCGCGTCAACTGCTGGGCGGCGAGGAGAAGTTCGCCGAGCGGCGCCCGTACGCCGACCCGTCGCTGCTGCTCCCGACGGGCATCGCGACCACCCTGGTCCAGGGCCGCACGGACGTCACCGTCCCGCAGGCGGTCGCCGAGTCGTACGCCGACGCGGCAGCGAAGGCCGGCGAGGTCGTGGGCCTCACGCTCCTGGAGGACGTCGGCCACTTCCCCCTCATCGACCCGGCGGCGGACGCCTGCGCGGTGGTCGCGGAGGAAATCGCCCAACTGGCCTGGTGACCCACCCCCTACATACCCGTAGTACCTGAGAGCTACGTTCCAGGACAGCTCCCTGGCGTGACGCGGACGACAAGTCACACTCCGTAACTTCCCTTTCAGACAAGCCCGATGACCGGGCGAACTGGAGGGGGAGACGAGCATGGGGCGCCAGACGGGGGTTCGGGGGACGACAGCCGGCGGAGCCGGCGGCCGCCGCGGCCTACGGGCCTTCGTGGCGCGTGAGGCGACGGTGCCGGGCCGCCCAAGCCGCCTCAGCCTGCGGGCATTCGTGCCGCCCAGGGCGGCTCCCGACCCAAAGAAAGGCGGCACCCGGCAAGCGCCGGCCAGCGACACCTCGCCACCCAAGCCCCAGCGCCGCCGCACCCACAGATGGCGCCGAGCCACCCTCGCAGCCCTCATCACCGCCGCCGTCGTCGCCCCTCTCTCGGCCGCAGCCCGACCGCAGATCCCCGCCCCACCCCCGGCAACCCTCGCCCCCCTCACGGCAGCCACCCTCGACGCGGCCTACAAAGCCAACCGCACCAACGCCGCCGAAGCGTCCCGCATGGCCGCAGCCCACGGCGACCGCAAACGCGCCGCAGCAGACCGAGCCATGGCAACCCCCACCCGCCACCTCCTCGCCTACGACGGCCGAGGCGAGGGCCAGGCCACGGAGGTCTTCGGCGACCTCGCCACCGCCACCCGCATCGCCGTCCTGATCCCGGGCTCGGACACCTCCCTCGACACCTACGACCGCTTCCGCGCGACCGCGGTCGCCCTGCACGACCGCCTGCTCCGGGAATCCCCGAAGGGCACCCGCACCGCCGTCGTCGCCTGGCTCGGCTACCAAACCCCCGGCACCATCAGCACCACGGTCCTCACCACGGACCGCGCCGACCAAGCCGCCCCCCACCTGCGCGAGTTCATCACCGACTTACGCCGCACAGCAGGCCGGAAGGCCGACATCTCCCTGCTCTGCCACTCCTACGGCACGGTCGTCTGCGCCCGCGCCGCGCCCGGCCTGGACGTGCAGGACATCGCCTTCGTCGGCAGCCCCGGCACCGGCACGGACACGGCGGCGGCCCTGCATACAAGGGCCCGCATCTGGGCGGCCCGCGGCTCCGACGACTGGGTCGAGGAGGTCCCGCACGTGCGGGCGGACCTGTTCGGCTGGACGGTCGGCTTCGGCACGGACCCCGTGTCCCCGGCCTTCGGCGCCCGCGTCTTCGCGGCGGGCCCCGGCGGCCACAGCGACTACTTCAGGCCGGGCTCGGTCTCCCTGGCCAACCTCACCCGCATCGTCCTGGGCGACACAAAGGAGGTGACCCGTGCGTGAGTCGAGCGTGCGTCATGCGTGGGACGGCATACGACACGGCGCCGCAGGAAGGAGCGCCGCAGGACAGGGCACCGTACGAGACAGCGACGTACGACAGCGCCAGGGCGCCGCCGTTGGCCGGAGCGCCCTGCGGAGGGCCGCCGAGCGGATCGACGCCGCCACCCCCGCCGACCGCGACCGCGCCGTGGACGCCCTGCGTGCCTTCGCGATCCTCGGTGTGGTCCTCGGCCACTGGCTGGTCACGGCCCTGGTGGCGGACGGCGGCTCCCTGCACGCCTCCAGCCCCCTCCAGCACATGCCGTGGCTGGCCCCGATCTCCTGGGCCTTCCAGACCCTGGCCGTGTTCTTCCTGGTGGGCGGCCATGTGGCCACCCGCAGCTACACGGCGGCCCGAGCCAAGGGCACGCCGTACCGGCGGTGGCTGACCGCCCGGCTGTCGCGGCTGTTCAAACCGGTGGCTGCCGTACTGGTCCTGTGGACGATCGCCGCCACGGCTCTGTTCCTCTCGGGCGCGGAACCCGACACGATCCACACGCTGGTCAAACTCGCCCTCTCCCCCCTCTGGTTCCTGCTGGTCTTCGCGGCGCTGACCGCGGCGACCCCGCTCCTCACCCGGCTCAACCCCCTGTGGCCGCTGGCCGTCGTCCTCCATGTGGACCTTCTCCGTTTCGGCCTCGGCGCCCCGCAGGGCCTCGGCTGGGTGAACCTGGCGGCGGGCTGGCTGGTGCCGTACACCCTGGGCGCGGCCTGGACCCGTGGCGAACTGGAGCGCGCCCGCGCGGGCTGGATCCTGCTCACCGGCGGTGCGGCGGCGACGGCCCTGCTGGTCGCCTTCGCGGGCTACCCGGCCTCGATGGTCGGCGTCCCGGGGCAGACGATCTCCAACCTCAACCCGCCGACCCTGGCCGCCGTCACCTTCGGTCTGGCCCAGTGCGGTCTGGCTCTGCTCCTGCGCGACCGGCTGCGCCGCACGATGCGGCGGCCCCTGGCCTGGGCGGCGGTGGCCTTCGTGAACCTCTCCGCGATGACGATCTTCCTATGGCACCAGACGGCCATGATGGCGACCACGGCCACCGCCCTCCCGGCGGGCCACCTGCCCGGCCTGCACACCAGCCCCGACGGCCTCGGCTGGGTGACGTTCCGGCTGGCCTGGCTCCCGGTGTTCGCCCTTGCGCTCACGGTCTGCTGGACGGCCTTCCACTCCTACGAACGCGGAGGCCCGCGCGGCAGAAGCACCGGCCCCTCCCGGGTGATCCGCCGCCACGGCGGGCCGGACGGGACGGCAGCAAGGATCGTCCATCGTGCCTAGGGTTGGCCGCGTGACGGAAACGGGGAGCCGGCGGATGTTCGGCAGTCGCGTCCTGCGCTGGTTGCTCGTGCTCCGGGACGATCTTTGGACGGCTCGTGCGGATCCGTTGCCCGCCTTCGGGCGGCTGCGGCGGGTCCCGCACGGCGTGCTGTGCTTCGCCGCGTTCTGGATCACGTTCGGTGGCACGGCGCAGCTCACGGACAACGGACGTCTGGGCTTCGGCTCCGGCTTCCTGATCGCACTCGCGCAGGGCGGCGCGGTGGCGCTGGCGCTGTGGCGGCCGATCGCGGCCTGGTGGCTATCGACGACAGGCTCCGTCCTGGGGGCGGTCGCGGTGCACTTCAGCCTGACCGGCAGCGCGGCGCACGACTTCACCTGGCCGTGGACCGCGGCCGGGATCATCGCCCAGCTGCTGGTACTGCTGCTGCTCGCCCTGCGCGTGCGTACCCGCGTGTCCGTGGAGGCACTGGCCCTGACGGTGCTCGTCACGCTTGCTCTTCAGGGCATGTGGGACGCGCCGCACCTGCAGTCCGCGAACCCGGAGCAGTCGACGGGCCCGCTCGCGATCGCCCTGTCGGGCGTCGCCGTCCTGCTCGGCATCGCGCTGCGCAGCCGCCGCGAGGCCCGCGCGGAGGTCGGCCGGCTGACCACCCTCACCGCCGAGGAGCGGGCCAGGCGCACCCTCCTGGAGGAGCGCAACCGCATCGCGCGCGAACTGCACGACGTGGTCGCCCACCACATGTCCGTCATCTCCATCCAGGCCCAGGTCGCCCCGCACCTGGTGGAGAACCCGCCCGACGAGCTCAGGGAGAACCTTGAGGGCATACGGAACAACGCGCTGGAGGCGCTGACCGAACTGCGCCGGGTGCTGGGCGTGCTGCGCTCCGAGGACCCCGGCACGGACGCACCGGCCGACGACGGCAACGACCCGCACAGCCCGCAGCCCACCCTGGACCGGCTCGACGCGCTCGTCGAGAACACCCGGGCCGCCGGTCTGGCCGTGACCACGCGGACCACGGGGGAGCGGCGCCCGCTGCCGTCGGGTGTGGAGCTGTCGGCGTACCGGATCGTGCAGGAGGCGCTCAGCAACGTGCTGCGCCACGCGCCCGGCGCGAGCGCGAGCGTCGAAGTCGTCTACGTTCCCTACGGGTTGCGCGTGGAAGTCGTCAACTCCCGTCCCCTGCATGAGGCTCCGGCGTCACCGGGCGCGGGCCACGGTCTGCTAGGTATGCGGGAACGGGCTGCGATGCTCGGCGGCGACCTGGCCGCACACCCCCGGCCGAACGGCGGCTACCAGGTCTCCGCCTTCCTGCCGGTCGACCCGCGCGCCGACGGCCCGGACCTGCCCGATGCCCCTGCCCCCGCCACCGACCCGAAGGACGACACCGCATGACGAGCAGCAGCAACAGCCCCATCCGGGTAGTGATCGCCGACGACCAGCAGATGGTCCGGCAGGGCTTCACCGTGCTGCTCAACACCAAGCCGGACATCGAGGTGATCGGGCAGGCGGTCGACGGCCTGGACGCCGTCGCGAAGGTCGCCGAACTCGCCCCGGACGTCGTCCTCATGGACATCCGCATGCCGGAGCTCGGCGGCATCGAGGCCACCCGCCGAATCACCGCGGAGACACCGCACATCAGGGTGCTGGTGCTCACCACCTTCGACCTCGACGAGTACGTGTACGAGGCGCTGCGCGCGGGCGCGTCCGGGTTCCTCCTCAAGGACGCCTCGGTGGACCAACTGGCCGAGGCGGTACGGGTGGTGGCGGCCGGCGACGCGCTGCTCGCGCCCGGCATCACCCGTCGGCTGATCGCCCAGTTCTCCCGCCTGGACGGCAAGCCCCGCGCGCCGCTGAAGGAACGCGTCGGCGACCTGACCGAGCGCGAGACGGAGGTTCTCGCACTGATCGCGCAGGGCCTGTCGAACGCGGAGATCGCCCAGCGCCTGGTCGTCGCCGAACAGACCGTGAAGACCCATGTGGGCCGCATCCTGGTGAAGCTGGGCCTCAGGGACCGCACGCAGGCGGCGGTCTTCGCATACGAGTCGGGCCTGGTGCGCCCGTCCGGCTACTGACCCGTCGGTCCCGCGGCCCGTACCCGTAGTACCTGAGGGGGAGGCCGAAGGACCCTCCTCACTGGTGACGACCACGCCTTGCGCCGCGGCCTACCTTTTCATCGTGACCGAGACGCCCCACACGCAGCCGACACCGCCGGGCCGCACCAGGCACCTGGAGCCGCCGGACAGCGCATTCGAGCCGTACAAGCCGCGCAGCCCGGAGTTCAGGGCGGCCTTGGACGCCCTGCGCGGAATGCGCCAGGACCTGTTCCACGACGCCTTCGCCTACCGTCCGCTGCCGCGCCTGAGCGCGGACGCCCCGTTCGTCCGCCGCTTCTCCGGCCGACTGCGGGAGTACGCGACCTGGACACCGCACGCCCTGATCACCGCGGCCGGCCTCTTCGCGATGCTCATCGCGTCGCGCAGCGACTACCGCGGCGCGGGCGTCAACCTCTTCCTCGGTCTGCTCGCCCTGGGCCCGGTCCTGCTGACCATGGTGCGGCCGATCGGCGCGTTCTGGCTGTCGATGGCGGCGACGCCGGTGGCCGCGGTGGTCGGCTCCGACTGGGGTGACCAGTGGCCGTGGCTGCCGGGCAGCTTCGCCTGTCACCTGTTCGTGCTCACCATCGTGGCCATGCGCACCAGGCCGCGCACGGCGGCTTGGATGTGGGTCCTGACAGCGGTGTACAGCGCCGCGGTGGAGCTCTTCCCCGCCGGCGGCCAGAGCGCGTTCGGCTCGAACGCCATGCAGATGCTGTTCGTCTCCGCCATGTTCCTCCTCGCCGTCTCCCTCAGACACATCCGCCGCGAGGCCCGCCAGGAGGTGACCGCCCAGCAGACGGTGACCGCGCACGAGCGTTCCCGCCGCACCCTCCTGGAGGAGCGCACCACGATCGCCCGAGAGCTGCACGACGTGGTCGCCCACCACATGTCGGTGGTTGCCATCCAGGCGGAGGCGGCCCCCTACCGGGTCGAGAACCCGCCCCCGGAGCTGGAGAAGGCGTTCGCCACGATCCGGGAGAACGCGGTGGCGGCGCTCACCGAGCTGCGCCGCGTGCTGGGCGTGGTCCGCGCCGAGGACTACGAGGCCCCGGACGCCCCGCAGCCCACCCTCGCCGACCTGGACGCGCTGCTCGCCAATGTGCGGGAGACGACGGGCCTGAGCGTCGACAAGACGCAGACCGGAGCGGTACGGGAACTCCCGCAGGGCGTCGAGCTGTCGGCGTACCGCATAGTGCAGGAGGCGCTGAGCAACACCCTGCGCCATGCACCGGGCGCCGCTGCCAAGGTGGAGGTGTCGTACGTGCTCGGCGGCCTGGGCCTGCGCGTAGTGAACGGTCCGCCGCCCGAGCCGTCCCTGGTCAAGCCCTCACCGGGCGCCGGCCACGGCATCACCGGCATGCGGGAGCGCGTCACCATGCTGAACGGCGAGATGACGGCGGCCCGGACGGACGAGGGGGGCTACGAGGTGACGGTGTTCCTGCCGGTCGCCCACGCAGGCGAAGGTGACGCATGACCATCCGTGTCCTGATCGCGGACGACCAGATGATGGTGCGCGAGGGCTTCTCGGTCCTGCTCAACGCGATGCCGGACATCGAGGTGGTGGGCGAGGCGGTGAACGGCCGCGAGGCGGTCGACCGCGTCCGCGAACTCGCCCCCGACGTGGTCCTGATGGACATCCGCATGCCGGAACTGAACGGCATCGAGGCGACCCGCGAGATCGTCGCCGCGAACAGCACGGCAAAGGTCCTGGTCCTGACGACCTTCGACCTCGACGAGTACGTCTACCAGGCCCTGCGCGCAGGCGCCTCCGGCTTCCTCCTGAAGGACGCCTCGGCCCGCCAACTCGCGGACGGCGTAAGGGTGGTGGCCTCCGGCGAGGCCCTGCTCGCCCCCTCAGTGACGAAGCGCCTGATCACGGAGTTCTCCAAACTCTCGGATTCGCCGCGCCCGATGCACTCGGCGACAGCGGCCTACGGCGACCTCACCGAACGCGAAACAGAGGTCCTGGTCCTCATCGCCCAGGGCCTGTCCAACGCCGAGATCGCCGAGCAACTGGTGGTCGCCGAGTCGACGATCAAGACCCACGTCAGCAGGATCCTGGTGAAGCTGGGGCTACGGGACCGGACCCAGGCGGCGGTGTTCGCTTATGAGGCGCGGTTGGTTACGCCGGGTTAGGTGCGGCAGGCACGAGGGCGAGCGGGCCCTTGGGCCTGTCTCCGTCGCGGCGAGCGGGTGCGGGACGAATGAACCGTCGCGGTCGCCCCGCACACTCGCCGCCGGAGTGGCTCGGCGGTCAGCTGCCGACGAGCATCTGCCAGGTCTTCGGTCCCACCTGGCCGTCCACGCTCAGGCCGTGTGCGGACTGGAAGGCTCGGGCGGCGCTGTTGGTGCCGGAGCCGAAGCTGCCGTCGACGGTGAGGCCGTAGCCGAACTTGTTCAGTTCCACCTGGGCGGCTCGGACGGCGTCGCCGCTGGAGCCCTGTTGGACCTGGACGATCAGCGCGGACCAGGTCTGGGGGCCTATCTGGCCGTCGACGCCGAGGCCGTGTGCGGACTGGAAGCTCTTGGTCGCGGCGAGGGTGGCCGGTCCGAACTGGCTGTCGGCGGTGATCGAGGCACCGTGGTCGCGGAGAAGATACTGCGCGGCCAGCACGTTGTTCCCGGTGTCGCCCTCAATGACATTCGGCCACGGCGGCGCGACGGTACCGCCGCCCGATGCACCGTTCCCGGTACCCACGAGCATCTGCCAGGTCTGCGGTCCCACCTGGCCGTCCGCGCCGAGGCCGTGTGCGGACTGGAAGGCTCGGGCGGCACTGTTGGTGCCGGAGCCGAAGCTGCCGTCGACGGTGAGGCCGTAGCCGAACCGGTTCAGTTCCACCTGGGCGGCTCTGACCGCGTCGCCGCTGGAGCCCTGTTGGACCTGGACGATCAGCGCGGACCAGGTCTGGGGGCCTATCTGGCCGTCGACGCCGAGGCCGTGTGCGGACTGGAAGCTCTTGGTCGCGGCGAGGGTGGCCGGTCCGAACTGGCCGTCGGCGGTGATCGAGGCACCGTGGTAGCGCAACAGGTACTGCGCCGCCTGCACGCTGGGCCCCGTCATTCCGTCGGTGATGTTCGGCCACGACGGCAGGATGACGCCGGTGCCGCCGCCCTTGCCGCCCCACTGGCCGAAGTCGGCGGCCATCGCCTGGTCGAGGTCCGCGTCCTTCCCGGCGACCGTGATGTCGTTCTGGACCTGCCGCAACTGCGCGCGGCTGTCCCAGTTCCCGCCGGACCACGCGTACGTCTGCCAGCCCCAGGCTATCTTTTCGTTGTCGAAAAGCTCCTTGATGACGTGGTAGCCGCCGTACGCACCGGTCCGAGACCGGCCGATGACCGAGGCGACGCCGTCGAAGTAGGAGTTGAGCGCGGAGTACATCGAGGGCTGAAGGTCGAAGTCCACGCTGAAGTAGATCGGCCGCGACGACGGCATCCCGTTGGCCAGTGCTTGCCGGTTCGCCTCAGTGGCATGCCCGGCCCCCTGGGAGTTGGGGTCGGAGGGGACGCCGCTCTGCCAGGACTGCAGCCCGTCCGACTCCCAGTTGGAGACGATGCCCAGATTCGCGGCGGTCAGGGCCTCAGCCTCGGACAGAGTGAGGACCTTCGAGTTCGGCAGCCAGCTGAGGTAACGGCACACGAAGCCGTAGCCGGCGGCGGCGACCGAAGAGGCGGTGAGTGACGCGTCGGAGTAGTCGATCCCGTAGCCGGACGCCGCGGACGCCGCGGACGCCGACTGGGCCAATCCGATGCCGGTCGCGGTGGCCACCGCGGCGCCGCCGGCGAGGGTCAGCAGTCTGCGTCGGGACAAACGGTGGCCGGGGTCAAACATGCTCATGACATAGTCCAATCCTTGGCGTCCGGTTGCGGTGAGCAACGCGGAAGCAGTCGGAAGCAGGCGAAGGTAGCGCTGCGGGTGATCTTTGGGCCCCGGTCCGGCCCGCGTCCACGGCGAGTCGAGATCTGCTGGCATTGCGGGACGGCACGGGCGCTGACCTGCGGGGATCCGCAGCGGCGTGACGGTTGGGCGGGACGGTTCCGGCCGTGTGACCGGGACCCCGGGATCAGGTGGCGTGGAAGGCGTCGGGCGTCGCTGGTCGCCGGAACGGCTGGATCATTCTCTTTCCGGCATGGGTGACTTGTTCTAGCACCCAGGCTGCACGTGGGCTCCCGAAGCAGGCCCCTGCGGGGCGCCTGTTCCCCACCGCGGAGCGCAAGGGTCGTATGCACACCGATCTCGGGCGTGCGTGGTGGCAGTGGGGCAAGCCGGAACAGACCGCGAACGAGCTGCTGTCCGCCCTGCGCGTCTCCCCAAGAGAAGTGCGCGCGGCTGACCCTTCACGTCGTCGCCGGTTCGCACCGCAGGGGCCTGGACCTGCGGTCACGATCACGGGCTCCAGCGCGAAGCATGCCTGCAAGTCTCCGGGGCCTGGGGCTGCGAAGTGTGACACTTTCCTGGAGAGTGTCACGGTCTGCGCAGCCTGGTTGTGCGGATGTCCTGGCGTGCGGCGCCCCTGCCGCGGAACTCCTCGACGAGGCGGGCGACGCCGGAGAACCCGTAGCCCATGGTGAGGGCGGCACGGAGCTCGCCGGCCGTGTGCATGGGCGGGAGGTGGCTCATGCCGCCGCCAGTTCGCACCACACGTATTTGCCCCGGCTGCCGTTCCTCGACTGAGGCTGCCAGCCCCATACGTCGGCGCAGGCCCGGACCAGGGCGAGGCCGCGGCCGTTCTCGGCGTCGGCGAGGCGGTCCAGCGGGCGCGGCGGCTCCGGAGGCTCGGGATCCGCGTCCCACGCGCCGAGGCGCAGCGTGCCCGGCGGCGACCAGCGCACCCGTAGGGCCGCGGGCCCCTTCGTGTGCAGTACGGCGTTGGACACCAGCTCCGCGGCGAGCAGCTCCGCTGTGTCGGCCAGGGTGATCAGGCCGTGCAGGGTCAGGATCAGGCGGAGGGTGCGGCGGCAGACGGTGACGGCGCGGGGGTCGTTGGGGATGTGGAGGGTGTACTCCCACGGTTCGGATTCGTTTTCGGGCATGCGGCAACTCCGGTTCGCTGGTGGGGGTCTGGCGGTGGCATCGCCGCGGCCGTCATGGGAGGCAGGACGGAGCGGTGCACTTCCGCAGCGTGTGCGTTGCGTCACCGACGGTATGGCAATAAATATTGCCCGCGCAACCGGCTGTCGTAGTCTTGCGCTCGAACGAGGCATACAGACAAGGGCGTTGAGGAGAGCGGATGCCGCTGAGGAGCCATGCGACCGCACGGCAAGTTCGCCTGGGGACTGAGCTACGGCGCCTCCGCGAGGCGGCCGGGCTGAAGGCGCGTGAGGTAGCTGGACTGCTGAATTCGACCTCGGCACAGATAAGCCAGATGGAGCTTGGTTTCGCCGGTGTCAGTGAGGAACGGGTGCGGCGCCTCGCGGCTCATTACGCCTGCACGGACCACGCGTTGATTGATGCGCTCGCGGCGATGGCCACCGATCGGACGCGTGGCTGGTGGGAGGAGTACCGAGGTGTGCTGCCGCCGGTGTTCCAGGACGTCGCTGAAGTCGAGCATCACGCGACCTCCCTGCGCGAGGTCGTGATCACGTATGTCCCCGGGCTGCTCCAGACTGCGGACTACGCACGTGCGGTCTACAGGTACGTGCACCCCGGATTGCCCGAGAGTGAGTTGAAGCCTCGGGTGGAACACCGGATGAGGCGACGCACTGTCATTGAGGGCGACCGTCCGACGCCGTACGAGACACTCATCCACGAATTCGCTCTGCGCGCGCGTGTGGCGGACCGCGCTGTCAGCCGGGCCCAACTCCGGCAGATCCTCGATCAGATCGAGCAGGGACACGCCACGGTACGGGTCATCCCGATCGACCAGGACGGCTTCGGCGGTGCCGGGATCTCGATGATGTATGTCGGAGGCCCGGTGCCCCGACTAGACACAGGTCTGCGTGACGCTCCTACCGGCGTTGCATTCATTGATGCGGAAGCCCAGTTGGAGCAGCTTCGAACGCTCTTCCTTAAGATGCAGGCAGCGTCGCTGGACCCCGCAGCGTCTCGGGACTTCATCCACCGCCTGAAGAAGGAACTCTGATGCACTGGCGAAAGTCCACGTACTCCGGTGGCGGCGATGGCGATACCTGTGTCGAGATCGCCGAGCTCCCCACCCGCATAGCCGTCCGCGACTCCAAGGCCCCCGCCCGCGCCACTCTCTCCTTCCCGCCCGCCGTCTTCACCGCACTCATCGACCACCTGAAGCACAAGCCCAAGGACTCCGGTCAGGTGTGACGCGTGGCGAAGATCCTTATCCGCGTGGCCCCGGGGCTCGTGGTTCTCGTCGGCCCGCCTGCCTCCGGCAAGACCAGCTTCGTACAAGCGCTCATCGCGCGTCGGCAGATCGACGGGGACGCCGTGGTCTCCAGCGACGAGATCCGCGCCGAACTCGTCGGCACCCCACCCACCGAAGCAGCTGACTCTCAGATCTTCGAGGAACGCGACCGCAGGATCGGCGCCCGACTCGCCGCCGGGCGAACCGCGATTGCCGAATCCACGAACGTCACCCCACAGGCCCGCACTCGCCTGATCACCATCGCCAGACGTTTCGACGCCCCGGTGACCATGCTGCGATTCAGTCCCGACCTCGATGTCCTCCTTCAGCAGCACGCGGAGCGGGACCGTACGGACATCACTGCCGCCGACGTCCGCGCCTACGCCGCCGTCGTGGCTCGGCACGCACGGGCCGACCGACTGCGCTCAGAGGGTGCGGACGCCGTCCACGACGTCCCCGGACGCCCTCAAGGGGTCACGCCCGCCCAGGCCGCAGCGTGCTTCTCATTCGCACCTTTCCTTGGATCGGCTTGATCAGGTGTCTCTCCTCAATGGGAGCTGCCATGTCCGTGACACGGCTACGATTGGCCGACTTCTGGGGTTGGAGGGGGAGTTGAGGATGATGGTGCGACGGAGATCGCTCGGCTTCGTTGGTGTGGCGGCACTGGTGCCGCTGGTGGCCTCCGGTGCTTTCACCGCTTCCGCGCAGGCTGCGTCGGCCTCGCTGGTCGTCAACACGCTCGGCCGGCACGGCGCCAAGGTCCCTACGACGGTCAACGTCGTCGCCGTGCCGTCCGGGCAGACGTACAGCGTGCAGTCCGGCAAGCGGATCAGCCTGCCGGCGGGGCGCTACATCGCGATGACCGACATCTGGGAGCACGGCACGGAGGGGTGGGGCACCGACACCATCGGCGCGCAGGTCGTACAGGTCTCGGGCAGCAAGTCGGTGACGATCGACGCGCGCAAGGGCAAGGCCGTCAAGGTGTCGCTCGACACGCCCGCCGACGTGACCGAACCGCCGAAAATCAGCGCGCAGGTGTGCGCCGCCACCGTCAGCAACATGCCCTCCGCCTTCAGTACGGGCGGCTGGAACGACGAGGGCTCCCTGTACGCCATCCCGAACTCCTCCAGGCTGCTGCAGTTCGGCTATCTGGCGCAGTGGTCGGGCAACGACAGCTACGTCGCCGCGAAGAACACCACGGGTATCCCGGCCGCGCCCGGTGGGTCGTTGAAGCGGTCGAACCTGGCGACGATGCGCTTCTCGGTACGCAGCGGTACGGAGATGGCCCGTCAGCACGACACCGCGCTCCAGGCGCAGCCGCAGACCGACGACTGCACGACGGACCTGATGGCCACGGTCCGCGACGACAACGCGCCGTACAGCGCCACCGTCCATGTGACGCCCGGCACCTGGCAGCCGCGTGACGACATCATCGCGGGCAACGGCGACGACGTCGGCGGCGGCTTCCCGAAGGTCAGGACGCTGAAGGCGGGGCAGAGCTTCACCCAGTCCTTCGGGAGGGCCGTGTGGAGTCCGATGCACTATCTGCCGCTGCTCGGGCGGAAGTCCGTCACCTTCATTCCGGAGGCCCTGATCGGTGATCCGGACGTCGGCCCGAGCGGCGCCGACCCGACGAAGGAGACGGTGGTCCTGTCCAAGGGAAGCACCACCATCAAGAAGAAGACCCTGACCAACTGGGGCAGCAGCGACGCCTCTTTCTCCGCCGGTGTCCGCTCGGCCGGCTGGTACCGCCTGACCGTCGACGCCCAGCGCTACCGTCCGGGCATCACCTTCCCCGCCGGCATGCTGTCGTCTCGCGCCACCCTTGACTGGCACTTCAAGGTGGCCGACCCGAACAAGGCGATCGTCGCCCCCGTCTTCCTGACCCGCTTCCTGCCCACCGGGCTGAACAGCAACGACCAGGCCGCGACGAACAGCACCACGACGGTCGACGTGAGCGCCGGGCGCGGCTCCCAGGGCCCCGATGTGAAGTTCACCGAGGTGACCGCCAAGTCCGTCCGGGTCTGGTCGTCCGCCGACGGCGGCAGGACCTGGCAGGCGGCGACCGTCAAGCACATCGGCTCGTCCTGGCAGGCGTCCGTCCACAACCCCGCCTCCGGTGCCGTCGCCCTGCGCTCCGAGGTGACCGACTCCGCCGGGGACCGCTCGGTGGAGACGGTGTACCGGGCGTACGCCGTCAGCTGAGGCCGTCGGAGACGTCGCACGATGTCGTCGCGGGCCGCCGCTGGAAAACCCGGTGGCCCCGGCGCACCACCTGAGTAGGGTCGGGCGAGTGCCCGAGCTGAAACGGCTGCATGCCGGTCATGCCCCGGCGGTCCTCGCCTTCGAGCTGGCGAACCGCGCCTACTTCGCCGCCTCGATCACCGACCGCGGCGACGACTACTTCGAGCACTTCACCGAGCGGTACGACGCCTTGCTGGCCGAGCAGGAGGCCGGCATCTGCGCCTTCCATGTGCTCGTCGCGGAGGACGGTTCGGTGCTCGGCCGGTTCAATCTGGTCGACATTGAAGATCACAGCGCAGAGCTCGGTTATCGGGTCGCCCAGCATGCCGCAGGCCGGGGCTTGGCGACCGCGGCCGTGCTGGAGCTGTGCCGGCCGGCGGCGGACCGGCACGGGCTGCGCACCCTGCGGGCGGCCGCCGCCCACCGGAACGTGGCGTCCCGGAAGGTGCTGACCAAGGCCGGTTTCGTCCCGGTCGGCCCGGCCGACCCGGCCCACATCGGCGGTGAGCAGGGCACCTGGTACCGGCGCGACCTCGTGCCGGAGCACTGACATCCCTGGTCAGGCGGGTGGATACCGGGTTAGCGTCCGTCCATGACCGCCTTCGACCCGTGGGACCCGGAGTTCCTGGCCGATCCCTACCCCGCCTACGCCGACCTGCGTGCCAAGGGCCGCGTGCACTTCTACGAGCCCACGAACCAGTGGCTCGTCCCGCACCACGCGGACGTCTCCGCGCTGCTGCGCGACCGGCGGCTCGGGCGGACGTACCAGCACCGGTTCACGCACGAGGACTTCGGCCGCACCGCACCGCCCGCCGAACACGAGCCGTTCCACACCCTCAACGACCACGGCATGCTGGACCTGGAGCCGCCGGACCACACCCGGATCCGGCGACTGGTGTCGAAGGCGTTCACACCGCGGACGGTCGAGCAGCTCAAGCCGTACGTCGGCAACCTCGCCGGGGAGCTCGTGGACCGCCTCGTCGAGAAGGGCGGCGGCGATCTGCTCAGCGACGTCGCCGAGCCGCTGCCGGTCGCCGTCATCGCCGAGATGCTGGGCATCCCCGAGGCCGACCGTGCCCCGCTGCGCCCCTGGTCGGCCGACATCTGCGGGATGTACGAGCTGAACCCGTCGCAGGACACGGCGCGGAAGGCCGTCCAGGCCTCCGTCGAGTTCTCCGACTATCTCCGCGAGCTGATCGCCGAGCGTCGCCGCACCCCCGGCGACGACCTCATCTCCGGGCTCATCGCCGCCCACGACGAGGGCGACCGCCTCACCGAGCAGGAGATGATCTCCACCGCCGTCCTGCTCCTCAACGCCGGCCACGAGGCGACCGTCAACGCCACGGTGAACGGCTGGTACGCCCTCTTCCGGAACCCGGAGCAGCTGGCCGCCCTGCGCGCGGACCACTCCCTCGTCCCCACCGCCGTGGAAGAGCTCATGCGCTACGACACGCCGCTCCAGCTCTTCGAGCGGTGGGTGCTCGACGACATCGAGGTCGACGGCGTCACGATGCCCCGCGGCGCCGAGATCGCGATGCTCTTCGGCTCCGCCAACCACGACCCGGAGGTCTTCCGGAACCCCGAGCGGCTCGACCTGACCCGCACGGACAACCCGCACATCTCCTTCTCCGCAGGCATTCACTACTGCATCGGGGCCCCGCTGGCCCGGATCGAGCTGGCGGCATCGATGACGGCGTTGCTGAAGAAGGCCCCCGGGCTGCGGCTGGCGGCGGAGCCGGAGCGGAAGCCGAACTTTGTGATCCGGGGGTTGGAGGGGCTGAGTGTCGCGGTGAGGTGATCACCCGGCTGATCACCTTCCGAATCCGGGCGATGGTCGTGAACGACTCGTCAAGCTGGTGCCTGCCTGCGAAGGGAGGCACCATGACGGTTATGGCAGAACGCGCGTCGGATCAGATGTCGGTGGACCTGTTCGAGCGGATCGCCGAATTCGCCGAGCATGAGGACGAGACCGTCAGGTTCGAATTCATCGACGGACGGATCGGACTCAAGAAGGTGACGAACGGCAACCACGGGACGATCACGATGTGGCTGATCCGTCAGTGCATGCGTGCCCGGCCCGAGCTCGATCTCAATCCGTTGCAGGGCCTGAAGGTGGAGGCCTAGCGCAAGGGCCGGGCGCGGCCCGACGGTGTGCTGGCACCAGTCGACCACTTCGTGTGGCAGGGCGACTGGGCTGAACCTCACGGCGTTCTGATGGCAGTCGAGATCACGTCGTACGACTCGGACACCCACAACCGCGACCGTGTGGAGAAGCCCCGGGCGTATGCGGAGGCGGGTGTCCCCGTCCACTTGCTGATCGACCGTGACAACCTTTCGGTTCTCGTACACAGCAACCCGCATCCGGAGGTCGGATACCGCGACATCCACGTGTCCCGGCTCGGCGACAAGGTCAGCCTCCCCGATCCGGTCGGAATCGAGCTCGACACCGAGGAACTCAAGTACGTCGACTGAGCGGTTCGGGTCAGGTCGTCATGTCCCGCCGCCGCAGTCCCGCAAGCCCCGCACCCACCAGCACCACCGTCAGCACGGTCAGCAGCGCCACCGGCCCCCACTCCATCCCCCCGCCCGGCAGCTTCGGCAGATGGCCGAACGGCGACAGATCCAGCACCACCCGTGGAGCGTCCAGCGCCGGACCCACCCAGCCGATCAGCAGCACGGCCCCCGCGACACCCCAGGCCGCCGTCGCCGCCCGCGGGACCACGCCGTAGAGCAGGACCGCCACCCCGCCGATCACCCACACCGCGGCCACCTGCACCAGGCACGCCCCGAGGATCGGCCCCGCCGCCTTGCCGTAGCCGATGACGAAGCCCAGGCCGGTCAGGAGCATGATCAGCACGGCTCCGCCGAACGCGACCGCCAAGTGGCCGCAGGCCCAGCGTAGACGCCCCACCGCATTCGCCAGCACCGGCTCCGCCCGCCCCGACGTCTCCTCGCCGTACAGCCTCAGCACGCTCGACACGATGTAGAGCGCCGCGACCAGGCCCATCATCCCCACCATGGAGGCCAGGAAGGCGTCCGTCAGGCCCCGCTGTCCGCCCATTCGCTCGAAGATCTTCCGGGCGTTCTCGTTCTTGCCGACCAGGTCCGTCACCCCGTCCGTCAGACCGCCGTAGACGACGCCCACGACGAAGAAGGCGATCGACCAGCCGAGGACGCTGCCCCGTTGCAGCCGCCAGGCCAGCGCGCCCGCCGAGCCCAGGCGGCCGGACGCCGGTCCGGGGCGCGTGGGCAGGAAACTCATGCCGACGTCCCTGCGGCCCGCCAACTCGTAGGCCACCCCGGCCTGGAGCGCCACCGCCGCCGCGAACAGCGGCAGCACCCACCAGCGTTCACCGGCGTAGGGCCGCAGGTTCTCCAGCCAGCCGAGCGGGGAGAGCCAGGTCAGGGCCGAGGAGCCGTCGTCCGTCGCCGCGTCGCCCGCCGCGCGCAGCACGAAGGCCGCGCCCAGGACGCCCGCGGTCAGCCCGCGGGCCAGCCGCGCGCTCTCCGTCAGCTGGGCGACGATCGCCGCCATCGTCGCGAAGACCATGCCGACGGCCGCGAGTCCGAGGCCGAAGGCCAGCGCGCCCACGGCCCCCTGGCCCGCCAGACCGGCCGCCACCAGCAGCGCCAGTGCGGCATTTGCGACTCCCGCCGCCAGCAGGGCCGCCGTCAGCGAGGCCCGGCGCCCCACCGCTCCGGACGCCACCAGCTCCTGCCGCCCGCTCTCCTCCTCGTCCCGGGTGTGCCGTACGACGATCACCAGGCTCATCGCCGCGGTGAGCAGGCCTGCGTACACGCCGACGCGCCACGCCGTCAGCGCACCGATGGAGGTGTCGAAGACGGGGCCGATCAGTGCGCGGAAGGAGGCGTTGGTCGCCACCTGGTGGATCAGGTCGGCGCGGTCGGCCGGGGTGCCGTACA
Source organism: Streptomyces sp. NPDC051172 (assembly GCF_040682555.1). Lineage (NCBI taxonomy): Bacteria > Bacillati > Actinomycetota > Actinomycetes > Kitasatosporales > Streptomycetaceae > Streptomyces > Streptomyces sp. NPDC051172. The sequence goes on along the minus strand of NZ_JBFBBE010000002.1, from coordinate 4,248 downwards.
GGTTCTTCAGGGTGTTCGGCATGGAGAGGACCATCAGCGCGTTCACGCCGACCCAGACCGGGATCATCAGCCGGTCGCGGCGGAGCGAGAAGCGCAGCAGCACACCCGTGCCCGCGAACGACGTCATCGCGCCGCCACCCCCTCGTCCTGGTAGTGGCGCAGGAACAGCTCCTCCAGTGTCGGCGGGGTCGAGGTCAGCGACCGTACGCCGGACTCGCTCAACTGTCGCAGCACAGCGCCGAGTTGGTCCGTGTCGACCTGCAGTCGCACCCGCCTTCCCTGGACGACGAGGTCGTGGACGCCGGGCAGGTGCGCCAACCCGTTGGGGGGACCGGCGAGTTCGGCCGTCACGCTCGTCCGCGTCAGATGGCGCAGATCGGCCAGCGAACCGCTCTCCACGGTCCGGCCCTTGCGGATGATGCTCACGCGGTCGCAGAGCTCCTCGACCTCGCTGAGGATGTGCGACGACAGCAACACCGTACGACCGCGCTCCCGCTCCTCCTCCACGCAGCGCTGGAAGACCTCCTCCATCAGCGGGTCCAGGCCCGACGTCGGCTCGTCCAGGATCAGCAGGTCCACGTCCGAGGCGAAGGCGGCCACCAGGGCGACCTTCTGGCGGTTGCCCTTCGAGTACGTGCGGCCCTTCTTGGTGGGGTCCAGCTCGAAGCGGTCGATCAGCTCGGCCCGGCGCCCGGCGTCGAGGCCGCCGCGCAGGCGGCCGTACAGGTCGATGACCTCACCGCCGGAGAGGTTCCGCCACAGGGTCACGTCCCCGGGGACGTACGCGATCCGGCGGTGCACCTCCACCGCGTCCCGCCACGGGTCGCTGCCCAGCACCTGCGCGGCACCGGAGTCCGCGCGCAGCAGGCCGAGCAGGACGCGGATGGTGGTGGACTTGCCCGAGCCGTTCGGGCCGAGAAAGCCGTGCACCTCGCCGGACTCCACCTCCAGGTCGAGACCGTCCAGGGCGTGGGTGCGGCCGAACGACTTGTGGAGGCCAAAGACGCTGATTGCCTTCGTCATGCTTCAGAACGTACGCTTCTTTCAGAAATTTGTGAAGTTAAAGAAGTATATAAAGACTATGAAGCCCGGTTAGGGTGGTGACCATGACGGAGTCGAAGGCGGTGGGGCGGGACCCGGAGGCGGTCTCGAAGTTCGTGGAGAGTTTCGCGGCGCAGCTGGTCGAGGCCGGGATGCAGCGGATGCCCGCCCGAGTCTTCGCCGCCCTGCTCTCCTCCGACGAGGGCTCGATGACCTCCGTCGAGCTGGGGGAGCAGCTGCAGATCAGCCCCGCCGCGGTCTCCGGCGCGGTGCGCTATCTGACCATGACGCACATGGTCTCGCGGGAGCGTGAGCCCGGTTCGCGCCGCGAGCGCTACCGGGTGCACGGCGACCAGTGGTACGAGGCCCTCACCAACCGCGAGGCCCTCATCAAGCGGTGGGAAGGGGCTTTGCGGGAAGGCGTCAGCAGCCTGGGTGCCGAGACCCCCGCAGGACGCCGCATGGCCGAGACGCTCGCCTTCTTCGAGTTCGTCGAGGGCGAGGTCGCGGCCATGATGGAGCGGTGGCGGGTGCACCGGGAGAAGACCTTCGGGCCGGGCTGAGCGCCGAGGCGCACCGACGCGTTGTGCCGCTCGCAGAAGGGAGAACGGCGACCTTATTATCCCTTCCGGGGCGCGGGGACGCCTCACGCGGCTTCAACCGAGGGGCGGACATGGCGCGTTGGAAAGCCATGCCGGCCGGGCTCGACCCGGCGGTCGTGGAATTCGTTGCGGAACTACGGCGATTGAAAGACGCATCCGGGCTCAGCCTGCGGGACCTTGCCGACGGAACGGGCTACAGCTCCTCGTCCTGGGAGCGTTATCTCGGCGGCCGACTGCTGCCGCCGCGCGAGGCGGTCGAGTCGATGGCCACGGCTGTGGCGGCGGACTCGGCCCGGCTGCTCGCGCGGTACGAGAGGGCGAGGGACGCTTGGCGTCGTGACCAGCTCGCCGACTCGGGGCCGGAGGAACAGGCTGACTCCGGGCCGGCCGAAGGGGGCGACTCCGGGCTGGGCGACGGGGCCGACTCCGGGCTGGGCGACGGGGCCGACTCCGGGCTGGGTGGAGAGGATGACTCCGGACCGGCCGACACCGTCGTGGCCGACGCCGAGGTCGGTGCGAAGAGCGCCGATCCCCGAGTCCGGGCGTTCCTGCGGCAGTTGGCGACGGTCGGGATCTCGGCCGCGGCGGGCGCGGGGATCGCGGTGCTGGTGATGGCGCCGGGGCACAGCGCGTCGGCGACGGCCGCAACATCCCGTACGACTGTGGCGACCGCCAAACCGGTGCCGTACACATGCCACTTCGTGCGCAAGGCGGGGCTCTGGTACGCGGGCAACAGTGCGACCCGCACCGACCATCTGCAGGTCGACATGTGGGGACCCGAAGTCGCCGAGCTGCAATGCCTGTTGCAGCACGCGGGGCAGTCGCCGGGCGGGATCGACGGCAACTTCGGTCCGCTCACCGAGACCGCGGTGATCGACACGCAGAAGGCGTTCCATCTGGATGTCGACGGCCAGGTGGGGCCGCAGACCTGGGCGGCGCTGAGGCGATGACGCCGATACTCCCGGAGTGCGCCCGCCTCGCGGCGGAACTGCGCCTGCTGCGTGAGCGTTCAGGGCTGAGCCTGTCCGCGCTGGCCGACGAGTCGTCGTACAGCAAGTCGTCCTGGCAGCGGTACCTGGCGGGTCGCGCGCTGCCACCGTGGCTCGCCGTGCGTGCGCTGTGCGTCCTGTCCGACGAACCCGAGCCGCGACTGCGGGCCGTGTGGGAGCTGGCCGAGGCCGCGTGGAGCCGGCGGGGCGCGATCGAGGTGGTGGAGCCTACGAGCGGGGCGGAGAGATCGGCGTCTGTGGACGACCGTGCGGCGGAGCCGGCCGCCGTACCGGAACGGGCACCCGCGAGGCCATCGCGGTGGCGGGTCGGAGCGGCCGCCGGTGTGGCCGTGATGCTGCTCGCCGCTCTGCTGTCGCTCACCAGCCGGGCGTGGACCGACGCCGACGCGTCCGGGTCCTCCACCGCGGCCTTCCGCGTCGGCTGCACGGGAAGGGCCTGCGACGGACTCGACCCGGGGGTGGAGAAGTGCGGTGTGGAGCAATCTCCAGGGATGCCGAAGACACTGCTCCACCAGCAGACCCCGGCCGGCTTCGGGCTGGAGATCCGCTACAGCCCGATGTGCCGTGCCGCCTGGGCCAGGGTCTGGAACACGGCCGTCGGGGACACCCTCGTCTTCACGGCTCCCGGACAGCCGGAGCAGAGCCGTGGCATCGACAGCCCGAGCGACGCCGCCGGGTTCGTCTACACGTATCTGGCCGCCGTCACGAGCCGTGCCTCCCGGCTCACGGCATGCCTGCGGACCGGAGCGGACCAGCCTCCGAAATGTTTCTCCGCGCTGTCACCCTGACCCTTGTGTCGAGTCGTCCGACGGCGACCCGCGAATCCGTCATCCGACGCTGAAACAGCACAGGTCAGAGCCGGTACGGTTCCGCCGTTCCAGCAGATTTCCTTGAGCCGTCGACACCCGGAGCGGGCGCCCCGGAGCATCGTCCCGGCGGGGTGGTCCCCCGGTCCGGTGCGCCGGATCGAGTGGCCCCGTCCGCCGAGGCGATGTGACCCACGACTTGAGGAGGAGACGAAGTGCGACCGAACACTTTGCCGAGGGCGCTGGCGGGACTCACCACCATCGTCGCGATCGCCGCCGGGACCCTGGCGGGAGCGACCAGCAGCTTCGCGGCCACGCCGGCGTCCGCGCAGGTCTCGACGCAGACGGTGGGTTCCCGGACCGTCGCTCCGCGCGACACGGTGAACCTCGGCCTGAGCACGACCCAGGCCAAGTACGTCCAGTGCTGGCTGCGGGACTACTGGGGCTACACGGACGGGATCGACGGGCAGCTCGGCACCGACAGCTGGAAGGCGTTCCAGCGCAACCTGAAGGAGTACTGGGGTTACACCGGCGCGATCGACGGAGACGTGGGCGGCGGCACGGTCTCGGCGCTGCAGCGTCTGCTGCAGGCCTACTGGGGCTACACGGGCGGCATCGACGGAGAGGCGGGACCGGGAACCCAGGCCGCGTTCAAGAGGTTCGCCGACAACCGCGCCGGCCTCTGCTGAACGGTTCGGACCGGTCAGAGCCCGCGCCCGCCACCTGCCGAAGCATCACCGACCCCGTCGACGAGGTATGGGTCGACGCCGTGGGCGAGTTCGAGGGCAA